>JAGHAK010000149.1 GCA_021161565.1 Elusimicrobiota bacterium
ATGAGCCTCCCCGAAGGGGCTGGCCGCTTTTTGGCTCCAACTGCGTCGCTCGTCGCTCACATATCACTGCTGATATGCTCACTTCTCGCTCCTTGTTTCGCTCAAAAATCACCTCAGCCAAAGTGTAAACTATTTCCTGCCCTCAGTAGTATGTCAACTTATTTAGTCAAAACTAAATTTCTATTCATTATCATTTTATAACGAATATGCCCTTTTGTCAACCTGAACTATTGGATTAGCGGTTTATCTGCCCCGCCTTTGGCGGGACAGGCGTCCCTGTTTCTCAAAAAATCAGAACCGTACCCATTTTCCTCACTCTTTGCAATTTCGTCTCTTCCCCGCGACTGCTCTGATGAGAAATGAATTGTGACCCCCTTAAAATTTGCCGAATTTCGTTCTTTTTGCTATTACTCAACTTTGACAGTTGCAAAAGCGGAGATTATCGATAAAACGGGATAAAAGGCAGACGTTACACTACACATTTTGACCGAATTGCCTCACGAAAAATCTGTAAATATAGGGACGGTTCTGATTTTCATTTTTTATTTTGCTTTACTGCTCCTTGGCTTACTCTTGCCACTTCGACCAACCAATGTATCGGACACTTCAATGCTGAAGTCATTTCTATGGACGAATCAAATACATCATACCAATTGCGACAAAAATGTGGTAGCCGGCACTGCCACAGGATACGAAAAAGAAAAGCAATCTTTATTCTGGAAATCCTTTTCAATCACTACCTGAAAAGCATGTTTTGCTCCTGTCCTGTCCTGAAAATACTCCAGGTGTTTACTTAATTTGCAATCCGAAGATTTTACTTCAACCAAAAACCACGGCAAATTATCTTTGGTTATCAAAAAATCAACCTCTCGTTTATCTTTTGTTCTTAAGTAATAAAGTCCAAAATCTCCAAAACCATTATCCTGCCACCAGTTGACAGCCTTTAATAAATGCGAAGCGATAAAATTCTCATATCTGGCAGATTTATCGCTAATAACTGACCAATCCCATAGATATATCTTTGGTTCTTTAACAAGAGATCTGGAAATGTTTTTAGACCATGGACGTATAGTAAAACAGTAATACAGCGATTCCAGAGTGCTTATCCACTTGCGGATGGAATTTTCGGATGCCCTTATTTTTCTTGCAAAGGATACATAGTTGCAAATTTGCGCAGCCTGCAATAATATTAACTCCGCTAAAACCTGCACCTGACTGATTTCCTGTATTCTTGTCAAATCCCTGATATCTTCTCGAAACAGCAACTGTTTTCTTAGATATTTCCATTTATTATAAAACCTCTTATTCTTCCTTATAAAAGGTTCAGGGAAACCACCGTAACTTAGAAGTGTCTCATATTCGCCATTTGAAATTTTCGCAGGCTTGCGAATTTTATTCCTCGGAAAGGATTTATATATTATTTCACCAACACTGACAGGATGCATTCTATATAAAAAATACCTTCCCATTAAACTATCAGCCCCTTTGCGATACACATCAAAACGAGAACTTCCTGTTATAATCACCTGGAAATGACCTTTTGCGTAAGAATCATAAAAACCCTTAATATAGTTTTTCCAGTCAGGATATTTGTGTATTTCATCAAATACAATTACAGAACTGTCAGAAGAACCGATGTTTTCAATTAACGCCCTGGGACCTTTTAATATCAATAAACGATCATTATCGTTATCCCAATTTATATATATGTGACTCCTTTTATAAGCTCTGCATGTTGTGGTTTTGCCCACCTGTCTTGGTCCGGAAAGAAACGCCATTTGATTGCAGTTCGCAAAATGAGTGCGCAACATATTTTCATATATCCGCTTCATACTGCATTATATTAATTTCCTATCTGCGTGTCAAGACTATTCCGCATTGTTCTGCGGAATAGTCGCGACTATTCCGCAAATGAATGAAAAAAAATTCCCCTTATAAGATGTATATACGACAATAGGAAAACTCTGGTTTCTACTGTTTATCAGAACCGTCCCCATTTTCCTCAGTTCTGGACTTTGTTCAGATAAACGAGTTGCGTAGGATAGGCGAATTCAATTTTTCTGTTCTCAAATTCCTGCTTGATTGTAAAATTTATCTTCTGCTGAATGTCCATATATTTGTTGTAATCTCCGCTTTCCACATAATAAACAATCTCGAAATCCAAACTGAAATCCCCGAACGAAACGAAATGAGCCCTGTCAAAAGTCGCACCTTCTATTCCTCTGATAATATTTTCGATTATAACCGGAATTTCTTTCAATTTCTCAACAGGAGTTTCATAAACCACTCCGATTTTGAAAACAACTCTCCTGCGAGCCATCCTCTTGTAATTTCTCACCCTTGAATTTGTCAAATCCTTATTCGAAAAAACGATTTCCTCTCCGCCCAAACTTCTTATTCTCGTGGTTTTTACTCCGATGTATTCGACAACACCCATAAAATCGCCGATAATTATGAAATCCCCGACTTCAAAAGGTCGGTCGAAAAAAATCGCGAAATAACTGAAAAGATCGCCGAGAATCGTCTGGGAAGCGAGAGCTATAGCAACTCCGCCTATGCCCAGACCTGCAAGAACAGTGGAAACTTTAAAACCGACATTGTCAAGAAAAAATATAATCGCAGCAGACCAGACAATAATTTTCACCGTGGTTATAAGACCTTTAATCCCGCCTTCTTTCGACTGCGCCTGCTTCTTCACAAGATAGTAATGCAACAGAAACGAGACCACGGCCGTGATAACTCGCACTGTAAAAACCGTAAGAACGGCCACGCCCAAAATTTCCAATGCTTTTGAAAGCGCGGGGGGAATTTCGAGAAATTTACCGGCCGCGTAAAAACACCCGAAATAAAGAAGAGGCAGAACATTCCCCACGAAAAGCCCGACGACAAAATCGTCAAATATGTTTGCCGTTCTCGCCGCAGCCTTTTCAATGCGGGCAACGACAATTTTTCTTACAATTTTTACAGCCACAATCCCGACGACAAAAATCCCTCCGGCGGAAATAAATCTGGCAACGGTATTGCCCAAAAAAGTCTTATCTAAAAAATCAACAGGCATAACAAACCACCTCTCTTACTACCATTTTATTTTTTCTTCACAAACAGAGCAATCAAACGCTTGCCGAAAAACTGCGGCCGATTTTCCATGCGGGCGATGTCACCCGCAGCCTGCGCTATTCTGTCCATCTGTTTATAACCCTCGTTTTTGAAAATATTTTCCCTGCCTCTGAAAAAAATCGTCACCCGCACCTTAAATCCCTCTTTTATAAAACGTTTTATTTTTCCGATTTTCACCTCGAGGTCATGGTCGTCAGTGTGGGGTCTGAATCTGACCTCCTTCAGTCCGCTTATGTGCTTTGCCCCGCGGTGCTTTTTAGCCATCTGATATTTATATTTGGCAAAATCCATTATTTTGCAAACCGTGATATTATCCTTTGTTCCGACAGCTACCAGGTCGAGCCCTTTGACTTTCGCCATATTGAGCGCCTTAAACCTTTCGACGATTCCCTGATTCTTTCCATTTTCGTCAATCAGCAGCACCTTTTCGTCTCTGATTCTCTCATTGACAAGAATTCTTTTTTGCAAGTTACACCTCCTAATTTTCTCTCTTTTTTGAATTCAAAAGATAATTCACAAATTCCACATCCTCTTTTGTGGTGATTTTCATATTCATTTTCTTCATCCTCACAAACCTCACCGGAACGCCCATATCCTCGAGAACAGAAACATCGTCCGTATAATTTTTCCCCGACGACAGGGCATTCTTCATTCTGTTCAAAAACTCGGTTCTGAAAGCCTGCGGAGTGGATACGGCAAAAAGTTTTTTTCTCTCGAGAGTCCTTTTCACGAAATTTCCGTCGATTTCCTTAATTGTGTTTTCCACGGGCGTCCCGGGAACCGCCGCGCCCCATTTCGCAGCCGCTTTTGTGAGAACGCCAACGATTTTTCTCGAAACAAACGGGCGGGCGCTGTCGTGGACGAGAACAACCTGCGAGGCGGTGTCTAATTTTTCGAGAGCGTTCCTAACGGAATCCTGCCGGCGTTTGCCTCCGGAGGCGATTTTCACTTTCTTCCGCGTCTTAACCGACGCGGCAAACTTTCTCGGAACGACCAGAACGATTTCCCTGACGAAATTCAATTTCAGAAAAAAGTCCAGACTGTGCCTGTAAAGCGGCTTGCCGGCGATTTCAACAAACTGCTTCGGAATCCCGAATCCCGCTCTCTTGCCTTTTCCTGCGGCAAGAAGAATGACGGAAACCGATGGAAATTTTTCAGTCATTGAGTTTTGCGAATACCATTCTTCCTGCGTCCGTCTGGAGAAGGCTTACCACAACAACTTTTTTCTTGCTTCCGATAAACCGCCGGGCATTTTCCACAACGACCATTGTCCCGTCGTCGAGATAGCCAACCGCCTGGCGGTGTTCCTTGCCTTCCCTGAGAAGAAAAACTTCCAGAACTTCACCAGGAAGAACAATCGGCTTCATCGCTTTCGCCAGAGCATTGAGATTCAAAACGGAAATCCCCCTGATGGCAGCCACCTGCGAAAGATTAAAATCGTTTGTAAGAAGTTTCGCTTTAAGAGATGCGCAACATTTCAGAAGTTTTTCGTCCGTTTTCTTGATTTCGGGATAATCCTTTTCGTAAATCTTTATCTTTACCCCGGAAGACTCCTTCTCCAGTTGGGAAATAACATCAAGCGCCCGCCTGCCGCGCATTCTTTTGGAATCGTCGGCGCTGTCGGCAAGCATCTGTATTTCGTCTATCACAAATCTCGGAATAATGACGGGAGCGAGAATAAAACCCGATTTCGCTATATCCACAATTCTGCCGTCGATTAGAACGCAACTGTCGACAACAACGCTTTCGGGAAGCAGTTTCGATGATGTGAAAGAGATGTTCTTGTCAAGCAAATATAACTCCCCTTTTTTTCTCACCGCCAGAAGCATGCCGAGATAACCCAGCACAATTTTCGTGAGAAGCGAATACTCCGCCCAGATATTGACGAAATGACTTTCGCCAAGAGTCGCAAGAACCAAAAAATCGAGAAGTTTCGCGAAAATCAAACCGAAAACAATTCCCACCAGAGCCGCAATCATATCGTCAAGAGGAACTTTTTCTATAAGCCACTCGGCGAAAAGAACGACCAGTGCGGCGGCTGTGCCGATTAAAATTCCCTTGCCATCTCTGGAAATCTGAAAAAAACCCACAATTGGTCCGATAATAATGATACCAATACGAGCCATCCACATAAACATAATAATCCTCCAACATTTTGCCGCTGGCGAATTCTACCAGACAGCATCGAAACAATCCTTAAGATTCCGGCAATAAAAAATTTTCATTTTGCTTTTGACTTTTTCGCCGGCGGTGGCGGTGAAGAACTTTTCGAAGCCCAGTTTCTCCGCCTTTCTTACTCTGCCTGCGAGATCCGAAACGCCTCTCAATTCGCCCCCAAGACCTATCTCGGCGGCAAAAGCGCACCTGCGGTCAATAGGCGCTTTTTTATACGAAGAAAGTATCGAAAAAGCGATTGCTAGATCGGCGGCGGGCTCCGTGATCCTTATTCCCCCTGCGACATTAAGATAAATATCAAAAAGATAAAGTTTAAACCCGAAAATACGTTCTATTATGGCGGAAGCGAGATAAACCCTGTTTAAGTCGAGACCGATAACCTGCCTTCTCGGAAACTGAAACGAAGTTCTGTTTATCAATGATTGTATTTCGCCGATAAAAGGCGAACTGCCCTGAAAAGCGCTCACCGCGACGCTGCCGGGAACATTTGCGAAAGATGAAAGAAAAAACTTCGAAGGGTCATCTACAACATTCAAACCCGCGGCTGATATCGTGAAAAGAACAAATTCCTGCGTGTTCCCGAAGCGGTTTTTCGTCGAGTAAAGAATCCTGTGCTTTTTTGACGGGCTTTCTTCAAAATAAAGAACGACATCGACAATGTGCTCTATTATTTTCGGCCCCTGCAAAACGCCTTCTTTCGTCACATGCCCCGAAAGTATAAAAGAAATATTTTTTGTTTTCGCCAGTTCCGTTATCCGCGATGTCACTGCCCTCAACGCAGCGGGAGAAACCGAAAAGCCGCCCGAAGCATCCGCGACGACGGACTGAACGGAATCTATAATCACTATCGATGGCGAAATTCTTTCTATTTCGTTTTCCGCGTTTTCGAGTTTCCGCGAGGAAAGGAGATAAAAATGTTCGCCGGCTTTTATTCGCCTCGCTCTTTGCGCAACCTGGGACGGGCTTTCCTCGCCGGTAACATAAAGAACTTTTTCCCTTTCAGGCACAAGTTGAAGCAGAAGAGTGGACTTCCCTATGCCCGGATTTCCCGCAATCAGAATAACCGAACCTTTGACAATGCCGCCTCCGAGCAACTGGTCGAACTCGGCGATGCGGGAATGAATCCTGAAAAATTCTTCCGGTTTCAAAGACGAAATTTTGACGGATTCCCTGGATTCGGCCGCGCGGGAAGATATTTTCTCTTCGATAAAAGTTCCCCATTTCCCGCAGTAGGGACACTGTCCAAGGCGCTGCTGGGATTTATAACCGCATTCTTTACAGACAAACATAGCAAAAGAGAGAAAGAACCAAAGCGTGAAAAATATTGTTACCCATTATTTATTTCGACATGGAAGCAGCAACTGAACCGAGACCGAAAAGATACGGCAAATCTTCGTCATCATAATACAGTTTCAGGGACATTTCAAAATCCTTTCTTTCGAGAATATCGCTCACTCCGAAATTGGCATAAAGCCAGTTCGCGAATCTGACCTGCGCGCCAATATCCAGCCAGGGTTTTGCCCCTGACGAAGTATGCCTGTCAAACCGATTTATCTGCGATGTGAATTCGAGGGATTTCATCATTTTTGCCGAAACACCCAGACCGCCCGAAGAGCGGATAAGCCCTCCGTAAATCGTAAAAAGCCCGAATTTTCTGCCGAGATACGCGTCGAAGGAATCGATTTTCTGGTTGCCAGCGTCATAATCCGAACCGTTTTTTTCCTTTATGTTGGAAATTCCCAAGTAATAGAACTTATCACGCCTGGGCGCTATTTTAATCCCGAGGTCGCTTCTGTATTTTCCGTCTTCGGAATTATGGCGAAGCGAATACCGCCAGTATGTCTTGAAACCGCTCATTCTCGAAAGAACCTTTTTCGCCGATGAAGTTGCCTCTTTCAGATTCAAAATCGTCTGGTGAACTTCTCCTGCAACTTCCTTATCATTAATAAGTTTTCCGACTGCGCCTTCGGAGGATGCGATTTTGTCAGAAAGTTCAGCGATTTTTTTGAACGCCATTTTTGCCTGCTCGACCATATCAGGAAATTCGGCGACGGCTTCCGACACATCCCCGCTGTTTCCGGCAAGCATATCCGAAAATTTCCTCATATTTCTCGCGAATTTGCGCATATCTGACATAACGCCCCTGATGTCCTCTTTGTCTTCGACAGCCCAATCCAATTTCTCGGTCAAACTTTTTATATTTTGCAGAATCTTCGTCACAAGAACGCCTATCGGCTCTCCGCCTGTGCCGGCCTTAAAAGATTCCAGAATATCCTCTATTGTAGCCGAAGAAATGCCTTTTACGGTGTCGCCGGATTTTATCGCAGGCGCCGATGGGCTTCCCTGCGATATCTGAAGATATTTCGTTCCAATGACGCCTGTCGAAAAAACCCTGATTTCGCAGTTTCTGTAAATTTTATATTTTCTCTCTATCCAGAGCGTTACGACCGCTTTTCCTTCAGGAGTAATCTGAAAATTTTTCACTTTGCCGACTTTCACACCTGCGATTCTCACAGGCGAATCGTATGTCAGGCCAGAAATATCGTCGAAAACCACTTTAAATGTATACCCTGGTTTCAGACTGATTTTTCCCAGCACAAGAACAACAACACCAAAGACCACAGCGCCAACCAGAACAAAAAATCCGACTTTCAATTTATCGGGCATAAACGCTCCGCATTTTTCCCACCTTTATATCACCTCAAATAACCGAGAAGATTTTCCGTTGAAGAGGCTATAAATTTTCTCAATTCGGCGTTTTCTGTTTTAACGATTTCGTCTGGCGCGGCGGTTTCTTCTATAACGCCGTTATGCAAGAAAGCCACTCTACTGGAAATTTTAAACGCAGAATTCATATCGTGTGTGACAACAATGGATGTAACCTGCACTTCCCTATTTATCTTTAATATCAAATCATTTATGGATTCGGCAAGTACTGGATCAAGACCTGTCGTCGGTTCATCATACAAAAGATACTTCGGAGAAGTCGCTATTGCCCTGGCCAGACCCACTCTCTTTTTCATCCCACCGGACAAAGCCGACACGGAAAGATTTTCGGTTCCGTCCAAACTCACAAGTTTCAGAACCTCACGGACTCTGGCTCTAACTTCCTGCTCGGACATTCCGCCGATATGCCGCAGTCCGAAAGCGACATTGTCATAAACATTCAGACTGTCGAAGAGAGCCGCAGACTGGAAGAGCATTCCAAAATTCGACTGAATCTCCAGCAGTTCCTTTTCGTCAAGGCGGGTTATGTCCGTGCCATCAACAATAATGCTTCCCGAATCGGATTTGAGCAAACCCACAATAAGTTTGAACAGAACCGTCTTGCCCTGTCCGCTCGAGCCGATAATCGTGATTATTTCACTGTCATAAATATCCAGATTCAAGCCGTTGAGAACATTTTTCCCGCCAAATCTTTTATATACATTCCTGATTTTTATCATCTGCCGCTTTTCCTTGTTTTGATTTCCGACTTTTTCATCCTATCCCCATGCTGATCAGGAAAGAAGTAATAAAATAATCGAGTACAAGAATCAAAACCATCGCCACGACAACAGCTCGAGTCGTCGATTTTCCCACGCCTTCCGCGCCGCCGGATGTTTTCATCCCGTTATAACAGGCGACCCAAACGATAATAAAGGCGAAAAAACCGCTTTTTATGAGCCCGTGCACCATATCGGAAACATCGAGAATTCTGACCTCATCCCAGTATTTGGAAAACGGTATTTGCAACTTCGCGATGCTCACCAGAAGGCCGCCCAAAATGCCAGCGACATCGGAAAAAATGGTAAGCACGGGGAGAGCGACGACAAAAGCGATAAATCTTGGAACGAAAATAAAACTCACGGGTTCCGTGCCCAGAGTATAAAGCGCGTCTATCTGTTCCGTGACTTTCATCGTGCCGATTTCCGCGGCCATGGCGCTTGCCGCCCGGCCAGTTACCACAATCGCTGTGAGCACGGGACCCAGTTCAAGAACCATGGAATAGGAAACGACAAGACCGACATAAAGCGGCTCGTTGAAAATGGAAACAAATGTTTCGCCAGTCTGAAGAGCGAGAACCATTCCCGTAAAAAAACCGCACAGCACGACAAGGGCAACGGATTCGTTTCCGATTTTTATGATTTGTTTCAAAACGATGTCATATTCTATTTTTCCCCGGAAAATCACGGAAATGGTTTTGCCGAAAAGAACAGCCGCATCGCCCAGCCCGTACAGAAATTTTTTGAAACCAGTCATACAAAAACTCTTGGCACTCTCGATGAAATTCCGCAGGTTATCTCGTAATTTATCGTTCCGCAGAGAGACGCGATTTCCTCAACGCTGATTTCTTCATTCCCCTGCCGCCCGATTAAAACGGCATCTTCGCCTATTTCCGGTTTTTCAAGACCCGTAACGTCAACCATTATCATATCCATGCAAACTCTCCCGACAATGGGAAAACGCCTGCCTCTGATGAGAACTGCCCCTCTGTTCGAAAGTTCTCTCCTGACGCCGTCGGCATAGCCGACAGGAAGAGTCGCAATCACGCTTCGGCGGGAAGCGCGGAAAGTGCCCCCGTAGGAAATTCTTTCACCCTTTTCCACCGTTTTCAAGAAAACGATTTTTGTGTGAAAACTCAGAACGGGAAAAACATTTTTGTATTCCGGATACGGTTTCATTCCGTAAAGTCCGAGACCGGGACGGATAAAATCAAATCTCGCTTCCGGAATTCTGATGGCGGCTGTGTTGGAAGCGTGAAAAAAAGGTTTTATTCCCGCTTCGGCGAGGGTTCTTCTGAGAACCGACAAGGCGCGCGCCTGACCGAGGGTTTGAGAAATATCCAAATCCGCAGAGGGGAAATGGGTGTAAATTCCCTCTATGAAAATATTTTTCATTTTGGATATGGCCAGAATCTTCCCAAAAGCGTTTTTCAATTTAAGACCTATCCTGTTCATTCCGCAATCGATTTTTATGTGAACCGCTGTCCTGGTTTTCGCTCTTCTCGACAAAGCCGCCGCGCTCTCGACAGACGCGATTGTTGGAGTTAAACAATGCTTCAAAACTTCCCTGAAATTCGAAAAAGGGTAAATGCTTCCACCAATTAGAATCGGAGTTTTTATTCCGGCTTTTCGCAATTCTATTCCCTCTTCAATCAGGGCTACAGCAAACATTTTCACATTCAGCCGGCGAAGTCTCTTCGCCACCCTGATAACGCCGTGGCCGTAGGCGTTCGCCTTCACAACAGCGATGACTTCGTTTTTTTTCCGGATTGATTCGTAGTTTCTTTCGAGATTTTTCAGATTTATTCTGCAAAAAGTCGGTCTAAGCATTATTAGAGAGATTCTTCCCCGAAAGTTTTTTCCATCTCGACAAATTCAGAAAACTCCTGCATAAATTTCAGATTTATCGTTCCCAGGGAACCGTTGCGCTGTTTTCCTATAATCACTTCTATAACGGGATTTCTCTTATCTTCGTCAATGGTTTCCTGCCTGTGGAGAAAAATGACAAGATCCGCATCTTGCTCGATCGCCCCGGAATCCCTCAGGTCGGAGAGTCGGGGCTTTTTCGAACGCCCCGTTCTTTTTTCGACATCCCTGGAAAGCTGCGAAATGGCTATCACCGGCACCCCAAGTTCCTTCGCCATCAGTTTCAGGTTTCTCGAAATATCCGCAATTTCGAACTGCCGGTATTCCATTTTTCCCGATTTGCCTGGCATCAGCTGCAGATAATCGATTAAAACCAGAGCCAGCCCTCTTTCAATCTGAATCCGCCGCGCTTTCGCCTTCATTTCAAGAACTGTCGGGGATGAAGTCGCGTCGATACAAATGGGATACAACGCCATTCTTGTGATGGCATCGTTTATCTTGTCCATATCCTTGCTGCCAATGCATTGGTCGAGCGTTTCGTATCGGAGTCGGTTCATTTTTATGTGCGATTCCGAAGCCAGCATTCTCCTGAAAAGTTCGCCAGACGACATTTCAAGCGAAAAAACGCAAACCGCACGGGGTGTTTCCCCATTTTCGGCGTCTTTCGCGAGTTGCCTCGCGATATTCATACAAACATTTATCCCGAAAGTCGTTTTCCCGACTGACGGGCGAGCGGCGATTATCACAAGTTCCCCAGGATGAAGCCCGAATGTTAGATTATCGAGCGCGCCGTATCCGAATTTCAGAATGCCGCCTCTTTTGGGATTGCCTATTTCGCTAAGAACTTTTTTGCCGAGATAACTCAAATCGACGAAATCCCTCATCGAAGTTCTTTCATAGGTGACTTTCATAATTTTTTGTTCGGCTTCGTCGAAAATTTCCCGCGCGGGTTTTTTCTCCTTGAGGCACAGATTTATAATATCGCTCGAGGATTCAATCAGTTTGCGCAGCAAAAATTTGTCTTTAACAATCTCGGCGTATTCCTGAACATGAGCGATGACTTCCACGGACTCGACAAGTTCGCTGAGATAATCCATTCCGCCGACAGAATCGAATTCCTTCCGCTCCTCGAGAACCGCTTTCACGGTCAGAGTGTCAATCGGCGATGACGCGCCGAGCAGAGACATCATCGCATTGTAGATTTTTCTGTTTTTTTCGTCGTAAAAGACATCCGGATTCATTCCGATTTTCTCGACGACGCTGTGGATGTGCTCCGGTTTTATCAGCACCGCCCCCAGCACAGCCCGTTCCGCTTCAAGATCGTGCGGCGGGACTTTTATTTCCTGCGCTAAATTTTTTACCGTTGGCATTTCATTCCTTCGGCGCGACCCAAATTTTCACGGAAGCGGTGATTTCCGGGTGAAGTTTCACCGCAACATTGTAAATTCCCACTTCCTTTATGGGTTCCTCTATCGCAACCTGACTGCCTTTTATCTCAATGCCCTTCTCTTTCAACGCATCGACAATTTCGGAAACGGTCACGGAACCGAAAAGTTTTTTCTCCTCGTGGACTTCCCTCACAATGCTGATTTCGATTTTCTGCAGATTCTCTTTCAGCGCTTTCGCCTTCTGCAGCTGCCTGCCTTTTTTCTCTATGTAAAGAACTCGGCGTTTTTCTATCTGCCTGATAGCCCCCGGCGTTGCGGGCATTGCGAGATTTTTTGGCATAAGATAATTGCGCGCATAGCCGTCAGCGACTTCCTTCACTTCGCCAATCTCGCCGAGACCGTCAATATTTTTCGCAAGAACAACTTTCATCGTATTTCACCTCCCTTTTTTTGGTAATGTCAAAAATTTATAGACATTATCCATACTTTTCTATCAATAAAAACGCTATGTTAGAAATACGCTTCGCTGAAATATATTGAAACTTGCGAACTTCGTTCGCGAAATTTCGCCCAAAGGGCAAATTTCTATTCATTTCGTCCCGAAGGGACATATTTCTATTATTTCCATTTTTCACCCCCATTTCACTTTTTTATTGATAACTTATTCCTAAAATTCGCAAATCTGTCCAGTATGCCCGCTGCCACGGGAATCGGATAGAAAAAAAACATCGAAACATACAGAAAAATCTTCAACGCACCAGGCAGACGGTTTTTGTCGAAAAAAAATTTTATCACCAGAAATCCTGTCAAAAAAAAACAAAAACCCATAAAAATCAAAATGTTTCTCGCCAGATACTTCACATAAAATCCGTCTCCTATCACCAGAGCGAAAATCGAAACGCCAAAAACGAAAACGGAAACAGGCAGACCCGCTATGCTGAACTTCTCCGGTTCCGCAACCCTGCGCAGGAAATATCCACTTATTAAAATGCCGGCGGCAAAAAATATAAAAAGCAAAACGGGTAAAATCTGGACGGTTTTAAACCCAACAGCGTTCAGGCTCTCGCCCAGAGCCATCTCTCCATGCGAGGCAAATGTGAAAAATAGAATCCTCACAATTTTCGAGATCACAAAATCGGCGGCGCTAACATCGGAGGCGGCAAAATACGCGAGAAAAGCCGTCGCAAAAACAAACAACGCGAACATCAGGAAACCGAAATAATCTTTTATTTTCCGACGGAACTCCCCGAGAATGCAATAAGAGACGATTAAAGACACCGCCAGAAAAACGAACAATGGAGAATTATTCAGATAAACCCCTGCCGCGCAAATCGTGACAGATGCGAAAAAAAGCGTGAAATTGCCTCTTGTTTGTGGCGAGAAAAAAATCAAACCCGTCGCGGGAAAAAGAAACACCGGAAAAATGTAGGAGACCGCCATCAACGCCGCGACGGAAAACAAGAAACTCATACTACATACGGCAGCAGAGCCAGATGCCTCGCCCTCTTTATGGCGTTTGCCAGACGGCGCTGATGCTTTGTGCAGGTGCCTGTTATTCTGGATGTCAGAATTCTCCCGTTATCCCCGATAAAATTTTTCAGCAACCTGACATTTTTATAGTCGATTTCTATCTTCGATTTGCAAAAACGACACCTTCTTTTCGGAAAAGGCTTTCTTCTTCTGCTCATAAATCTTGCCATATTCTCTCCTCCCTCTTTAGACCTTTTTCCATTTCTCTTGTCTTCATATCACTTTTTCAATTCAAAATTCAAATCGC
>JAGHAK010000085.1 GCA_021161565.1 Elusimicrobiota bacterium
GAAAATGACAGATTAAAATGTAAAAAGGAGAAAAGTAGAAAAGGTGAAAAGTAAAAAAGTAAAAATGTAGCGGGCGACGTAAGTCGCCAAAAAAAGTGAAAAAGGAGAAAAGGAGAAAAGGTAAAAGAACCCCCTACTTAATCTCCCCCCTGAAAGGGGGGAGAAAGAGAGGGGGAGTTTTCCCTTATCAACTTGTCAACTTATCAACTTAGCAACTTGTCAACTTATCACCTTTTTAACTAAAAAGATGAGGCAGTTTGTTTGAGAAAATTTCGTAAAAAATAGCGGCAAGGCAGAGATACGGGCCAAAAGCAATTTGAGTAAAACCTTTTTGCCTTTTTATCAGTTTCACGGCTATTCCGACGATGGAACCGAAAACCGAAGAAAGGAAAATCAACCAGAAAATCGATGAAAAACCGGTGAAAGAAGCAAGAGCGGTTATGAGTTTCACATCGCCCATTCCCATCGCTTCCTGCCGAAAAATCTTCGAAAAGAAGACGGCGAGAAGAAAAAGAACCGCCCCTGCGGCGAGGCCCGCGCCTGCGGAAAGAAAAACCCCCCGCAAATATCCGTTCTGAAACGATTTGGGCAGGAAGACGCCGAAAATGAAAAGCGTTATGTTCAGTTCGTCGGGAATTATTCTGTATTCGATATCTATTCCGGAAATGGCCACCGCGTAAAAAAACAAAATCGAAATTGTCAGAAATTTTTCCGAAACGCCGTAAAAATAAAAAATAGCGGAAAAGCCGATGGCTACGGCAAGTTCGACCAGAGGATACCGAATAGAAATAAGCGCACCGCATCGGCGGCATTTCCCTTTTAACAGCAAAAAACTTAAAACGGGAATGTTATCGAACCACTTTATTGGCTGCCGGCAATTCGGGCAAAAAGAGCGGGGAAAGACGGGCGAGATATTGTTGGGAAGCCTGTAAATCAAAACATTGGCAAAGGAACCGAACATAAGGCCAAGCAGAAAAACAACAAAAATCATAATTTTCCCCCCTCTATTTCTCCCCCCGCCTTTGGCGGGGGGAGATTGAGTAGGGGGTCTTTCTCCCCCCTTTCAGGGGGGAGATTGAGCAGGGGGTTTACTCTCCCGGCAAGCGCATAAAATCTGTAAGCCATTTTACTGTTTCCAACCGCCCTGAAATTCAGAAAAAGATTATAGCAAATGTCCCAGTCGAAATACAGGTTAAGGCATCTTCCGTAAGTCAGAATCGATTTTCCGTATTGCCGGTTGTGATATTGCGCGCGGGCAAGGTCGAATATGACCTCGCGGTTATTTGAGAGAATCGACGCCGCTTTAACTAATTCCGTCTCCGCCAAGGCGTATTTCTTGTTCGAAAAAAGGGTTTGGCCTTTTTTCCATTTAACTTCGGCATATCCGAAGAACAAACAATAACAAAACAGAGTAATTCCCAAAATCAGAGCGGATGTTTTTAGAGCATAGGAAACAAAAAATCCGGATTGTCCCGTGGGTTTTGGGGGTTGTGAGCCGTTCCTTATTATGCCGGAGAAAAGGAAAAACGGAATCAGCGTCGAAATCCGGTCAAACGGAAACGCCAGAAGGGAAGTGAAAAAAACAGAAATCAAAGCCGCCTTGAATGGAATTTTGGAATTATCCTGTTTTTTGAAAAGCGGAGCAAAAAGAAAGAGAAAAAAAATCAGGCCTCTCAAAATTCCGAGTTCGGCAAAAAAGTGAATTATGTCGTTGTGCGCCCATCGGGGGGCGGTGTGAAAAAGCATTCCCTCTCTGAGACGATATTTTGCATACTGTCCCCTGAAATTTCCGAAACCCACGCCTGTTATGGGTTTGTCTTTTATCATAGCCAGCGAAACCTTCCAGTACTTTATTCTTCTGTCAAGCGATTGCTTTGCGGAAACATCCCCTTTAGCGAAAAAAACGGCATAAAGGATAATTGTCACAAAAAAAATCGCGAAAAAATATTTCAGTTTTTTTTGTTTCAGCGCCACGTAAAAAATCCCGGCAAGAAAACCGAGATAGGCGGCTTCGCTTCTGGCGAGAAGAAGGCAGATAAAACCTAATACAGTGGTAAGTGGTAAGTGGTAAGTGGTAAGAATTTTATATTCAAGCATACTGTCGAAGCAGATAGGGAGCATTATCGCCAGCCACGAGCCCAAATACATAGGATTTCCGAATGTGAAATACGGAAGCGGAGCGTCAAACGGATTGGTCTTGAATAAATACTGGACAATAGAGAAAACGGAAACAATCAGAACGAAAATCGGGATTGCCGATTTCAGTCTGTCCGCATTCGCGGCAGACGCGCCGGAAAAGAGAATATAAACGCAGAATGGAACAAAAAGCCAGAAAAAAGAAAAGAAATCCGAATTTTCAAGAAAAACAGAAGCAATAATCAGAAAGAACAGAATTTCAGCAGGACTGAATTTTCTGCGGGAAATTTTCTTGAAATTTAAGAGAAGCAAAACCGCTGTCAGCAGAGAGACGAGGAAAAACTTGGCAGCCCAGAAGGAATCCCTGAAAAAGGGAAAGACAGGGAAAGCCGAAAGAAAAATTAGAAGAGAAGAAAGAATAAAAATTTAAAACCAAAAATCCCGCCCCCGAAAAATCGGGGGCGGGAAAAACCAGCAAAACCTCACCAATTACCAGGTGTGGATACGATTGCCTTTCGTGTCAAACTGGGTGGAGTCAACCCAGACCTGACCCGCGCTTGCACCGGAAGTCGCCTGATCATACATCCATCCGCCTTCGCCACCGGAGCCTATGCCCTGATAACCGGATCCATCGTTCTGATAGTCAACATCGTTGCTATCCGCTATAGTAGAAATGCCTGTCTTCGCGGTGGGAATCTCCGATATATAGGTCGGAACGAGATCATTTTCCAGCGTCGTTGGATATGTCCCTTCTTGGTCTCCGTAGTAAATCGAGATTGCGCTGCGGAGAGCTCCCAGACTTCCCTTGGTGGCGGCTTCCTTCGATTTTCTGATGAGGTTTGCGAACTTCGGAATGGCCACAGCAGCCAGAATACCAATAATTGCGACAACGATCATCAGTTCGATCAATGTAAAACCTTTTCTCTTCATTTTCTCTCACCCCCTTTTGGCTCAGTTTAAGCCATTATAATTTTACTGCGTTTCGTCGAGTTTGTCAAGTTCCAATTTTGCTATGCTCTCCACTTCGCTGTTATAGAGTGTCTGGGCAAGGTCATCCGCCTTTTTGAAATAAAACTTCGCCTTACGAATTTTCCCTTTCTCATTGAATAATTTCCCGCAGATGAGGTAAAAGCCCGGCGAATTTTTTATTTTCGTCAAAGCGCTTTTTGCGACAAATTCGGCCTTGTCGTATTTTTTTTCCAGAAGATAAACGAAAATAAGGTTGTTTGTCACAAACGGAATTTTTGAATCAATTCTGTAGGCGGCAAAAAATTCCCTCTCCGCTTCTTTGAGTTTCCCTTCTTTCAATTTATTCATACCTTTGGAAGCGAATTTTCGCGCCCTCAGAAATCTCTCTTTGAAATCGTTTCTGATTTTAAGAACCCGCGCCCTTTCTTGGCGATTCCTATAAAACAATAGATATCTGTCTGAATCTAAAACGAACTTTTCTGTTCTTCTGGCAGCAATGCTTACGGAAGTGTGGACCGATTGATATTTATCCGAAACTATGTGGTTTATAAGAACAACATAATTCACATTACGTTTTGCAAGAATATAGAAAAACATATCGCTGTTTTGAGCATTAAAGAGCGGATAGCAATGTCTGCCTGTATAAAGAAAAAGCGTCGAGGGAATATCAGATGTAATAGAGGCTGTTTTTTCAGTTTTGTTTTTCAAAAAGGTAAAAGTTTTAATTGGAATTTGGTAAATCCTATTTCTATACTTTATATCTTCAGCGATGAAAATAGAAAGCATTAATGCAATTGCCGCATAGATGAATTTCTTATCCGAAAAACTTATTCCATCTATAAAAAACAAAAAAAGGAACGGGGTTATAGCGATTAAAAATCTGCGACTATTGGCTGGCCAGATGAGATGGAGAAGAAAATAAAAAATGACATAAATTTTAATCGTTTTTCCAACTGCCCCCTTCTCCGCCGCAAAACCGCGAAGAAGAAAAAGAAAAAGAACAATCCCCTGAACAAATTCAACAGACAGCGGTTTGTAAAAATGCCCGAAAAAAAGGACAATTATTTCACGGAGATAAACAATTAAGTTTTCTCTTATTAAGTTTAACAAGCTACTTGCAAAAGCGGGTTGAGCCCATTGTTGGACATATTTTTCATAACTCGCGCCGAAAGTGCCTGAACCAGAGAAAAGAGGCAATGTAAACACAAGAAAAAAGAACAGACAATATAAAAATTTTCTGTAACTTTTTGAAACCACCAGGTAAAGAAGAATTGCTGAAGCGAGGAGAAAACCCTCGTATCTTATGTAGGAAGAAGCGGCGAGAGCGGCGCTCAAAAGAAAAATTTTTCCCGTTGAAAAAGCGGATTCCGAAATCCGTCGGAATATCAAAAGAGAAAGCAGAGAAAAAAACAGGAACGCCCCCTCGCTCATAACCGCGAAACTGAAATGAACGATGAGAGGATTTAAAAATGTCAGAGATATTAAAAAAAGAAGTTTTTCCTTCGGCATCTCTTTTTCGAAAAGTTTCCACAACAAAGCGGCAGAGGCGAGAAAAAAGAAAAAAGAAGGAAATTTGAATGGCGTGTTGTTTTCCGGAAAAATCTTTGCCAGAGGAGTCAGAAGATAAGAATAACCCACCGATATCCAGCCGAGATTTTTCTGTATTTTCTGTGTCCCGGCAAACCATCTTGCGGCATTTATGTAATAAGCGTCGTCATTGAAATAGCCTATCTCGATGCGGTTAAAATTCAGAATGTAAAGAATCGCGGCGACAGACAATATCAGCCACAAAGCGGATTTTTTTATGGAAATCATAATCATTCAGGCATAAAACTGGACGGCGCGCGGCAAAATTTCAACTCTCGCCTTTTTGAACTTCCCTATGTATTCCCCGTCAACCTGACAGGGAACGCCGGATGAAGAGAAAACTTCGATTGACTTCGCTTTCAGTTTTCTGATTCCGCCGATTTTTTGCTTCCTTTTTAATCTGTGGAAAATTCTCAGCAGCCTGAAAAAATCCATATTCTCGAATAAAAAAGCGTCTCCTCTGCCATCTTCTATCGAAATATTGTCCGACCAGAAAAAATCGCCGCCCCAGAATTTCCCGTTCGAAAAAATCATCTGAAAGCATTTGTAAGTTCTTCCATGGCAACGGCAATCAAAAAATTTCTTTCTGGATGCGAAAAAATAAAAACCGACAGGCGGATGAATTTTTTTCCCGAAACGGCTCTTTATTTTGCCGTTTCGTTCGGCTGTTTTGATAATTTCCGCGGTTACGCCGAAATCCGCCATCGAGAGGTAAAAAATTTCGTTTTTGCCAGAGACGACTTTCCCGAGGTCTATTTTTTTTGTCGCGCCTTTTTTTATCACTTCTGCCGCTTTGCGAAAATCCTGCGGAATGCCGATTGAATTAGCAGCCACATTGCTCATTCCCGCGGGAATATAGCCCAATTTGATTTTATTTGAGACCTCAAGAACGCCGTTTAAGACGGCGTTGAGTATGCCATCCCCGCCAACGGCAATTACGGGATTTATCCCGATAATTGCGGATTTTCTCGCTTCTTCGCGAGCGCGGGAGAGGTTTTCGGAAACAAAGATGCCTTCATTTTTCAAATGGAATCTTTTTTTCAGAAATCCGACGAGAGCGGCGGCCCTGCCTCCTCCCGACGCGGGATTCAAAATAATTTTGCAATTGAGCATTTTCGGTTTTTATTATAGAATATATTTTTGTCAAAGGCAAAAATCAAAAATGGTGAAAAGTAGAAAAGTAGAAAAGTAGAAAAGTAGAAAAGTGAAAAAGGAGAAAAGGAGAAAAGGAGAAAAGGTAAAAGAACCCCCCTACTTAATCTCCCCCCTGGAAGGGGGGAGAAAGAGAGGGGGGATTTTCCCTTATCAACTTGTCAACTTATCAACTTATCAACTAAAAATGAAAAGTGAGAAAGTTGAAAAGTAAAAAGTGAAAAAAGATTTCTCGCTATCGCTCGAAATGACAAGGGAAATAAAAAATGGAAAAATCAAAAACATCGCGAGCAATTC
>JAGHAK010000139.1 GCA_021161565.1 Elusimicrobiota bacterium
CGACCAGACAGGACTCTGTTGATTTTTCAATTTTTTCGCGGGTCTGCTTCGCAGACCAGTTTTTGAAGGATTTTTTAATTCCCCGTCAAGAGAAACCAAAAAAGACCAAGGTTTTTTCCAGTCAAGGAGAAAAGTTTTGTCCAGAAGGCGACGGTTCGTTCCGATTTTTTTGACAAAAGACTTAATTTCAGCCAAATCTTTTGACAAAGCAAGTTTCTCGGCGTGGTGAGCGTCTAAAATCCAATTTCTCAATGGTTCGATCCAATTATTTCCCTTTCGCCCAAAATCTGACTTTTTCTGTAAAAGCTTTGCTTTTGTCCTTATCAGTTCGTCTTTCTTTTTTAGGTAAATGTCTTTTTCAATAATTCCATCAAGAAAAGCATTTACCAGTTTATCAATTTTCTGCTCCGTCTTTTCCATTTTCTTTTTGAGATTTTGGGCGAAAGACTGCGAGGACTGATTTTGTTCTTTTTCCCACTCGTCTACTTTAGCAAGCATCTTTTTTGTCCAGTCCTCGCAAAGAGCGACTTTTGAAATCTTTCCCCTTAATTGTTCGGCAAGAAGTTCTTCTCTTAAATAACCCTGACTGCAAGAGCCAAGCCTTTTGGTGCAGCGGTAATAACGGTAAGTTCCACCATTGCCGTGGGCATATTGTGCTGTTATAGAAGCTCCACATTCACCACATTTCATAAGTCCAGTAAAAGGGAAATTATGCCTTTTTTTGCTTTTTCTCGGCTTGGCTCTCTCTTTTAAGATTTTCTGGACTTTTTCAAAAGTTGCTCTGGAAATAATCGGTTTAAATTTGCCTTCGTAGGTTTCGCCTTTATGAACGATTAAGCCAATATAAACTGGATTGGTGAGTATTCTTTGAATGGTTGCTTTGCAGAGGTTTGTTCCATTTTTGCTCACCACGCCCCAAAAACTCAGGCGTTCTGATATGCTTTGTAAAGTGTGTTTTCCTTGAGCAAATTCGTCAAATATTTTTTTGATAATTCTTGCTTTTACTGGGTCTGGTTCAATATTTCTTGTTTTCGGATTATTAACATAGCCGAAAGGAGCAAGAGTTGGCCACTCTCCCCGCCTGAGTTTTTGGCGAATCCCACGCTTTACATTTTCAGAAAGATTGTCAGAGTAATATTTGCTCTGCCCAAAGGCGACCTGAAGCATAAAAAGCCCTTGAGGAGTTGGCTCAAACCAAAAAGTTGGAAATCGCAAAGACGAAATCTTGCCTGTATCAATCAAATAAATTATCTGTCCGCCATCTACTGAATTTCTGGCTAATCTGTCAGGATGCCAAGCTAATAATCCAATTGATTCTTTACTCTGCTTGATTTTCTCTATCATGTTATTAAAAATTTTCCTGCCGGGCTTTTTTGCGCTTTTGCTTTCTATAAATTCCTCAGCGATTGAAATTTTTTCTTTTTTTGCATATTCTCGTAATTCTGTGATTTGTGCTTCAATAGACATTACCTGCCTTTCTTCATCTTCAGTTGATTTTCGGGCATAAAGAAAAAATTTAGTTTTCATAAAAGACCTCCTTGGTCGCCTTTGGTCAAAAGCGTGGGTTTAGAGAAACTTGCTTTATTTTTGCTTTCAGCAAAACAGGAAAAAATCGGAAATCCTGCTTTGCAGGATGCGTTGCGAAGCAACGGCGAACCGTCGCCTTCTGGACAAAACTTTTCTCCTTGACTGGAAAAAGCCCTGGGATTTTCTTGCTTGTTCCGTCGGGGAATTGGAAAACAATTCAAAAACTGGTCTGCGAAGCAGACCCGCGAAAAATTATGAAGATAGGGAAAGTTGCATCTGGTCGGGGTGGGCGGACTTGAACCGCCGGCCTTCCCGACTTTTGTTTAATTTTAAAATATCGGGGCAGGCAGACTTGAACTGCCGACCTCATGGTCCCAAACCATGCGCTCTAGCCAACTGAGCTATGCCCCGTTTCAGCAAACTTACTATCTCACTTTATTATTTTAGCAAAAGTCGGGACGCCCAACCAACTGCGCTACACCCCGTTATAGCATTTTTTATTTTCAATATATGATTCATAAAAATTTTGCTTTGCTCGCCCTGGGTGCTCACCGTCTCGCCTGCCTGCCCCGCTTTTGGCGGGGGAAATTAAAGTAGGGAACTCTCCCCTTTTACCGTCTCCCGTCTACCTTTTACCTTTGCACAAATGTCGCAACGAAAAACTCTGCAATTATACAAAATCTTTTTATTTTTTTCTGAAAGACCATTCTCCGTCAACGGCGTCGTGATAGACTCCCATTGGCTTGTTTGGAAACGCCGCAACATTGAAGAAAACCCAGAACTCCCGACGGGACGGGGTAACAAGATACCTCAGAAACATATCCCAGCAGTGCAGGTTTCTTTTTACGGAAATTTCCTTTTCGGTCAGCGAATCCGAACTCATTTTGAACCCGTTATACCTAAAGTAAAATCTCCCGCGCAACATAATCCGCCATTTGCCGAGACTAAAATTAAATCTCTGAAAAAGGTTCACAAAATTCTTCTCCGCAGCGCTGTGGGCGAGACGAGTGGAGAAAAAACCGTTTCCCGTTTCAGCCTCCCAGTAAGTCGTCGCAGCGGTGGGAATTTGGAAATAGTTCTTGTAGTAAAATTTCAGCCGAAAAATTCTCATCTCAAGTTTATTGGAAAGCGCCGAAAATCTGTATCCGAAAGGAACCGCTTTCTTCCCTATGTCATAGGTGACAAACTGCCTGAAAACAGCCCCGTGGAAAGGACGATATTCGTCAGCAAAGGAAACCGTATTCAGAACAACAGAACCGTCAGTTTTGATTTTGTAATTATGCGTGAAATCCAGGCGCACCGGACGATAAAAATTCAGCGAAAAATTAACATTGTGAAAGTAGTAATTAAGCGGCGACCGCGACTGGATTTTGTGAAAGGAATATCCGAGACGGGGGAAAAAAGTGAACCACCGAAGCAGACGGTAACTTTCGTAAATCCGGAAATTCGCCGAATGAATGTTCGTGTAATCGGCAAATCCGCCTGAAGGATAGTACTTCCTCAAAAAATCATAACTCAAATCGTATTTCAGAAAAAGAAGTCTGTGCGGATTCAGACGGAAATAAACTTCGGGAGCGTTGACTTCTGAGGGAACAAAATCGATTCCCGAAAGCGTCTCGTTTCTGTATCCCGAAAAACGGAAATAATAATCCGGAGCAGAACGGCTGACAGACCCTCTGCTCCGAAGATAAGTCGGCTTCGCGACAAGAACCTCGTCTTTTCTGTAATCCCAATCGAAAGTCGAATAGTCCTGCCATTCAAAATCGAGTTGAAGAATAAAGTTTCTTGGAAGGCGCTGCCAGTGACGCTGTTTCACATTAATGTTGCGCAGACCCGTATTTTTCTCGTTTATGTGATAAGCGTAAAAATCGCTGTATAAATCGGTTTTCTTGTATTCCATTTCAATGCCTTTTCCGTAACCTAATTTCCCGAAATAATCATTGAGCAGAGCGACTTTGAATTTTTTCGTGAACCGCCAGATGAATTTCGTCTTCACGAACCCGCCTTTCGTCGAGGAATTTCCCGCCCTGACGCTCAAATCCCATTTTTTGTCGCCGATTTTCTGCCAGTAATAAGGAAAATACAAAACCGGAATGCCATGAAACGAAAGAAAGACATTCCACATCGACACATCGTCTTCCCTTTTAAGCCGCATTCTGGAACAGGAAATTTTGTAGTGCGGCGGAATCAGGTCGCAGGTCGTTATGTAGGCATCCTTAAAAAAATACTCGTCGCCTTTTTTTAGCGCCTCTCTTCCCGCAATATAAAAAGGTTTCTGAAAAACCCGAACGCCCTTCAAAAGCGCAGTGTCGGTTCTTATGTTGTAGTCGGCCGAAACACAGGTAATAGTCGTAGTGGAATCCGTTATTCTCACGGAGCCGTCAAGCAGGATTCTGTTTTCTTTTCGGTTGAAAACAGCCTTGTCGGAAAAAAGTTCCAGACCGCTTTTTTTTATGCGAACATTTCCCGATGAATAGGCAACCTCATTTTTGCCGTCATATTTCAGAAAATCGCAATTTATTTCATAAAAACCATTTGTGGACGACAACATCTCAAAATCCCCGCCGAAAATTACGCCCGAAATAAAAACGGATAAGAAGATAAAAAGTATCCTGCCTGTTTTCAAGTGAGTGCCAGAAGACCCGCGCCTATCGAACCGATATAATAATTCCACGCGACCGAGCCAATTTTGACCCTGCCTCTGTACGATGGGAAAGTGAGTTTGTCAACCGTCTGTAACAGCGACTGTTCAAAAAGAGAAAACCCCGACGCGATGCCGCCGGTGAAAATAATTCTTTCGGGGACAAAAAGGTTTATTATGTTCGCCACCGCCACCGCCAGATACTCCCCGTATTTTTCCCACGCTTTTATTGCCCATTTCTCGCCGTTTCTGGCAAAAGTGTCTATTTCGAGAGGAGTCAGGTCGTCGCCGCCGTGCTCCGTGTGTTCATAGTATTTTTTAGCCCATTTGCGAAAATACTTTGCGCCGCAGAATGTTTCGATACACCCTCTCGAACCGCATCCGCAAAGTTGCCCGCCTGAGGAAATTTTCATATGCCCTATTTCAAAAGCGGAAAATTCGGGAGTCGAGACAAGTCTTTTGTTCAAAATCAGGCCGCCGCCAATGCCTGTTCCAAGCGTGATAACACAAAGAGATTTCAGGTTTTTTATCCGTTTGAAAATTCCCCACGCGGCGCAATTGCCGTCGTTTTCGAAAACGATTTTCTTTATATCAAATCTCGAAAGAATCACCCGCCTCATCTGAAAATTTTTCCACCCTAAATTGGGGGCAAAATCCACGTAACCGGTTCCAGGATGAATCACCGCTGGAACGCCGCGGCCGACAGTCCGAATTTTCCTTAACTCTTTCCTTGAATAAATGCTTGAAAATATTTTTATTAAGACATCTTTCGCTGATTTACGTTTTGGCGTTTCAATTGAAAACTGTTCGAAAACCTTTCCCTGTCCATTGACCACGGAAACTCCCGTGTTGGTGCCACCGATATCTACCCCTATGGCAAGTTTCATAACAGGTCAAACTCCCTTTTTATTCTCGCGGCGGCGAACAGAGACCCGAAGCAGAGAAGCGTTGCCGGCTTTTCGGAAACTGCTTTTTTGAATCCCTCGCGCAAATCCGAAAACACTGCCGATTCGGATTTAAGTTTCAGAGGGATTTTTTCACTCATTTCCTCCGGCGTCATTTTGCGCAGATGCCTGAAAGGCGCGCAGTATATCTTTTCGAACTTGCCGTTCATTTTCGAAAGAATTTCGGTCATCTTTTTGTCTCTCAACGCCGAGAAAACGCAGATTCTGGGCTTTGCGAATTTCTTTATCTCTACCAAAACCTTTTCCGCCGCGGATATTGTGTGTCCCCCGTCGAGAACAACCGTTGTCGCGCCGATTTTTCGAATCTCGAATCTGACGGGAAGAACAAATTCCGGATAGAAATTTTTAACTTCGAAACCCGCCTTTCCGAAAGCCGAAAGAGCGAGGGAAAAATTTTTTTTCAGAAACCTTGTTCTGTAAGGGGCGCTGCTATCCACACGGGATGTTAAAACCATCGCTTTCTTTTTTTTGGCGACTTCCTTTATAATTTTTTCGGCTGGTCCTGACACGCCTGAAATCACAAAATTTCCCTTTTTTATTATCCCCGCTTTCTCAAAAGCGATTTTTTCGATCGTGCCGCCGAGATAATCCGTGTGTTCGAGCGTAATATCCGTGATTATGGAAATCTTGTTGCGCAAAACATTCGTTGCATCTTTCCTTCCCCCCAGCCCGCATTCCACGACTGCCCATTCGACGCCCTTTTCCGCGAAAATCACAAACGCCGCCGCTGTCAGCCGTTCAAAATAGGTCAGTTTGTATTTTTTGAATTTCGAAATGTATCTGTAATAAACCGAATCGGAAATTTCCTTTCCGTTTATTCTCACCCTTTCGCCGATTCTATAAAGATGCGGAGAGATGTAAGTTCCGACAGAAACGCCTTTTTTAAGAAACAACTCTTCCAAAAAGACAGCGGTCTGCGACTTCCCCGCGCTTCCGGCGACGAGAATGCTCTTGAAGTTTTCCCTAAAGCCCTCTTTTTTGAGAGCATCTTTTATTCTCGAAAGCCCAAAAACCATTTTCCTTGTTTCAAAACCTGTGTTCATATCTTTAAATTTTAGTTAAAAATACCGATTTTTACAATATTTAGACCCTGTTTTTTTCTTCTATCGCAGAAATCTCCGATGTTTTTCCATAAATTTCATAGATAATTTTTTATTGGAAATCGATTTTTCTATTCTAAAAATGCTTTTATTCAGCGTTTTTACAAAAGAACTTGGTTTTCTTCTCGACGCTGAAAAAAAATTTTCTATCGCTTCAATTTGCAGAAGAGGATTTTTTAAAGAGAAAGATATTCTAACTGCCTCTTTCGCCAGGTTTTCCCATCTTTTCATCTTTCCTTCCCCTGCGGCAATTTGAGACGAAAGCACTGTCCCGCGCAAACGATACTCCGCGAGAAAACCGTCTTTCAGCAAACCGAGCAGTCTCCGCAAATAATACTTCGCTTTTAAAAAATTTCCGATTGTTTTATAGTAATACCCGAGCGTATAGATAGATTTCACTCTCGCCTCGAAAAATCTCGTTTTAACGGCTTGCTTGTAAGATTCCGTCAGATACCCAAATGCCAAATCGAATTTTTTCTTTTTCAAACATATCAAACCCATATTTCTTAAAACATCGCTTTCAAAATTACTGTCTTCAATCTCCAAGGAAACTTTAAGCGCCTTTCTTATGTTGCTTTCCGCCTCTCCGATAAAGCCCAGATGAAAATATATTTCTCCCAAATCGCAATAACTATACGCGATTCCCCGCTTAAACTCAATCTGCGAGCGCAAAAACAAACTTCTTTCAATATAGTCGATTCCCCTTCCAATATCCCCCGTCCTGCAAAAACAATAACCCATTCCCTCATAACTGTAAGATTTGCTCAAAAGGTCGTTGAATTTTTTTGACAGATATAACAATTCTTTGAAACATCTGTAGGCAGAGTTTATATCATTGCATTTTATATACGAATTTCCCAAACCGAATAACCCTCTCGCCACCGACTTCAAATCATTGGACTTTCTTTTCAGAGCGAGCGACTCCTCTCCTGCCCTGATCGCCTCTTTATACCTGCCCAGATACCAGTAAATAACCCCAATGCTTGTCAGACAGAAAGCAATAAGATTTTCATCCTTTAACCTCCTGCTGATTCTCAGGGATTGAAGACACCATTTAAGAGCGTTCTGATGAAATCCTTTGAGACGAAAACATATGCCGATAAGATTGAAAGAATAAGCATACTCTCTGAGAGAACGACTCTTCTCAGCCCATTTTTGCATTTCAAGAAAACTTGATATGGCTTTGTTATATTTCCCCAAAAGGCGATAAAGCCGTCCCTGGTTGTGATAGAGATTAATCAGGTTCTTTTTTCTTGACGGAGAAAAATATTTTAATTTCCTGCGATAAAGATTTTCCGCCCTCCGATAAAAATCAATCGCAGAAGTATTGGCGTACATACTGCGGGCTTTTTCCGCGGAAAGAAACAAAAATTCAAAACCCTTATCCGGCATTTCCGCTTTTTCGAAATGATAGGCAAGCGTTTCATATATCTGAGACAAATCAGATTTATATTTTTTTTCATACCATAATCCGATTAACCGATGGAGCCGCCGCCGCAGGCGATAACTTAATGTCCCGTAAACCGTCTGTTGAATCAATATGTGCCTGAAAGAATACTGCCTGACATTGCGAACCACAACGGCATTCAGCAAATTTTTCTTTTGGAGATACTCCAGACCGTCTGTCAAAACCTGCGGAGAAAGGTGTAAAACTTTTATTACTTCTTTTAACAATGACAGCCGAAAACCTGCTCCTATAACCGAGGCGCACTTGAGGAGATTCTTTGCCTTCTGCGGCAATTGTTCTATCCTGGCAAGGAGTATCTGCCCGACTTTCTCCGGCAGATGCGCCTCTTTGAAACCAAATTCGTCCTCTTTCAGAGAATTGACTATCTCAGAGATGAAAAAAGGATTCCCGTTGCTTCTCTTCAAAATTTGTTTGGCCAGTGCCGTGTCCAATTTCTTATCGGGAAATCGCCTCTTTATCAGATTTTCCGTTTCTCTCAAAGAAAAAGGTTTAAGATTCATTTCCGTAAAGATCTCCGATTTGAATTTTTTGCTGAAATTCCGGCTGGTAATAACCAACAGAAGACCTGCGGGAATTAACGAAGATAATTTATCCAATAACTCGCAGGAAAGTTCGTCTGCCCAGTGATAATCTTCAACAGCAATCAAGACAGGTTTGTCACTGCCGACAAAACCTTTTATTATTTGTATAACGCCGTTGAGCAGTTTATTTTTCCTTTCTTCGCCCATCAGTTCCGAAGAAGTTTCGAAATTCAAATCAAGTCCCAGCAGTTCCCCTAACAGAAACGCTTCATCGAAAGAACAATATTCAGCAATCAATTTCCTGAAATTTTTCCCGGTAGATTCCATTAATTTCTTTAATATCATAACCCACGGATACAAAACCAATGACCTGCTGTATGAAGGGCATTCCGCCCGAATAAAATAAAAACCTGCCTCTTTGGCATATAAAGAAACTTCATTCACAAAAAAACTTTTTCCAATGCCTGCTTCACCCTTAATATGGACAAAACCGCGTCCGCCTGCTCCGGCTTTATTCAACAAACTTCTAAAAATCGCGATTTCTTTTTCTCTCCCGATAAAAAAACCTCTTTTTTCCGCAATAACTTTATCTTTTAAACCGGAAATATCATAAAAATCAAGAACTCCCTTTTTGCCCTTCAATCTTCCCCTGATTTTTTTGTAAAATGCCTCTTTTTTCAACGAGTTAAATGTTTCTTCCCCGACTACAATCCTGTTGCGCGAAGCAAACGACATTATTCGCGCGGCAGTGTTAACAGCGTCTCCCATAACAACATATTCCTTTCTAACGCCCGAACCTACAATTCCGCAGAATACATGTCCTGTATTAATTCCTATTTTCTGCCTGAGTCTTGCCGAATATTTCTTATTGAATTCTGCCAGCCGGTTCCGCAATTCAAAAGAGAATTCCACAGCCTTCTGCTCCTGATTTTCCACCGCCCGGGGAGCGCCAAAAGTAATCAAAAACTTAACGCCTCTTTCTGCTATATCACTCCCATTAAAAGTTCCCTGCCACTTATGGGCGACATCTATTAATTCCTCAAAATAATGTTCGATATATTTATCCAAGTTCTTTCCATTCAGATTGACAAACACGCTTGTGGTTCTCTTGTGTTCGTTAAAACCCAGTCTATCTGTATTTTCAATTCGCTTCAAAATCTCTGAAGGCACAAATCCGCGCACAAATTCCCGAAGGCGGCGATTGCCATAATCAATTCTAAAACGTTTATGAATCACGCCTTTTCTCACAGGAATATTTTCAGGCTTGATTCTGTAAAATATTTTTTTTCTTTTTTTAACGGCTCGGAAAGCGATTTTATCCTTTATCAGATAATCTCTTAAAGATTCGCAGACAATAATCTCACCCGGCCGACAAAGAGACTCCGCTTTAGCCAGTTCATTCAGCATTCTGCCGTAAATAAAATAATCCTTTCTTTTCGCTTCGCCGCCGACAATACAACTATACACCCTGCCATTGTTTAACGCCATCGTAATATTCACTCTAATATTGCCGACTGGCGTCTTTACCACGGGGTTTTGCTCAAAATATTCAGCAATCAGTTTGGCGCTGCATAAACTGTTTTTAAATGAAGATAAAACATCTCCCTTCACCACAGGAAACATAAACAGCAAAGCGTCCCCGCCGAATTTTACTGCGTATCCGTCTCTTTCATCCGCAATCTTAAGCAGACGCTTAAAATAGTGGTTTACCAGAGATACAACTCTCTCTGCTCCTTCGTCTCCCATCTGAGTTAACTTTTCTGATAAAGCGGTAAATCCTGTAATATCCGCGAACAGCATTGTATAATTCATATACCTCGGCCGAAACCGATAATTGTAATTTTTGGAATGTAAAATTTCGAGCAGATAACCTGGAACGAAGCGTACAAGTTCCTTATAGATAAAATTCTTTGGTTTATCCGATATTTTCACGCACCATCTCTATTTTTCATAGAGTAACCCTTGTAGCGCCATGGTCGATTTCGTGCTTGCTCTCTATCTCAATCTCTTTCAGGCCTTTTTTTAGATTTCTGTCCCTAACCCCGACTTTATCCCGGAATTGTTCTATCCCCAGTTCTTTTATAAATTCAAATGCAGCAGGCAAATGTTTCGACCAGTGTTCTTTCGAAAGTTTGCCGTAAGGAACCCGCATCAAATATCCCGGATGTATAAGATGAAAAATATTTGTTTTAAAAAATATTCCCTCTCTTTTGTCATATTTGTTCATTCTTTTGTCCGCCCGCAACGGAACGCCGACAATTCTACTGAATATCAACTTCCCTCCGGGAACATCATCTTTCCTTTTTTTACTTTTCCCAAAAGTGCCATGAATCGCCTCTGCTGCCTCCGCGCCTATTGTTAAAATCAACTTCGGCTTACAAATCTTCACTTCCCTGAGTAAATGAGTTTCCACGCAGGGTCTCGCACAATCAAAAAATCGTTCCCTTGTCGGTTCTATCCGTATCGGCTTTATCAACGGCAATTTTCTATGTCTTCTCGCCTGCTTTTTGTCGAAAAGAAAACACTTTACGGTATTGGTTATCCACAAATCTTTCCTTCTTAATCCAAGCGGAGTAAGATACGCTCTGTCAAAATATGTGCCTGCTTTCACATCTCTTACACCTGTGCCGTCATAGTATCTGTAATCAGCAAGAGGTTCCGAAACATCGTAATATGGAATGTGTTTTTCCGTTTCAAAATTGACAAACATCGCCGTTGGATACGCCGCGACTATCATAATATTTCCCAGTTTTAAATACGACGGAACAACAGGCGCGACAGGTTCTTCAGACCAGTAAAAAGCATGCCGCGCTACGACAGGGCACTCCTGATGTCTGCATCTCGAAATTGCCTTAAGAAGTGGTTTCGCTCTTCTCGGCACCCTGCTCTCTGATTTTTTCTGTTTTGGCATTTCTATTCTCTACTTTTTTATATTGTATATATTCCGCCCATTCAATTCAACCCATTTTTTTCAATAGAATTGAAAAAAATGCCCATAGGGCCGCCCTTTTGAGATGAAAAATAAAAA
>JAGHAK010000019.1 GCA_021161565.1 Elusimicrobiota bacterium
TCGGGGAAACAAATCTGAAAAGATGTACGCGCCTTTTTTCTGTCACAAGGGGGATTTCCAGCGTGTAACGCGAGTTGTCTTCTTTTACAGAAACTTCCGCAAAACGAACGCCGGGAGTTTCGGGAAGTTTCAGCTCAAACGCCGAAGGCGAGATTTTTTTGAAACCCCTTTCGGACGAGACGATTTCCTTTATTCTGTCCGAACGCAAATCGCAAACAACCGTCTGATTCTGAAAACCCACGAGAGGTTCGGGAATTTCGAATGCCCGCAACAAAGCGGCGGAAAAAACCGCCTGAATGACGACTGCCAAAATAGAAAAGAAAAGAGGCATTTCGATTTTTACATTATCTCTCGACGAGAACTTCTGTCTCGATTTTTTTGGCGACGGTATCCAGCGCTTTCTTCACGGACATTTCGCCGGCTAAAGCCGCATAAAGGTAGGGATTGACAGTCAGAGCGAGTGTCTGATACGAAACGACTTTCGGCCTTGGAATCGCCGTTTTCATCTGCTCGAGGAAAATTTTTATTTCCTTGTTGTCTGAAAAATCCATCAGTTTCTCCGCCTTTAAATTTACGGGAATTTGACCAAGGTCCTGACACCACTGCGCCTGAATTTCGGGAGAAGTCAAATATTTGAGAAATTCGAAGCATATTTCGGGATAATGCGCTCTCCTCATAATCACCATATTGGTGCCGCCGACATTCGTGGAAGTGCCCGCTGGCCCGGCCGGGATGAGAGAAATGCCGAAATCAAGTTCCGCGTCCCTGAATCGTTTCACATTCCAGGGTCCCGAAAAAATCATAGCGTAAACGCCGTTAAGAAACCCTGTGTCGGGGTCTATCGAGCCGCTCTGCCAGGCGCCTGCCTCAACTTTGTACTTCTGATAAAGGTCGACCTTCAACTGCAGGGCTTCATAGCCCGCATCGGAGGCCAGAAGGCACTTTTTCCCGTCATCGGAAAGAAACCTGACACCGAAAGTGTTGAAAAAGGGGAAAGTCCACCAGAGGTCTTTGTGCATCGCGAAACCAAACTGGTCGGGCTTTCCGTCGCCGTTTTTATCAACTGTGAGTTTTTTAGCCGTGGCGACAAATTCTTTCCATGTCTTCGGCGGGGATTTGATTCCGTATTTTGCGAAAAGGGTTTTGTTGTAAAAAAGAGCGACGCCGGTCGTCTGGTCGGGAAGCCCGTATATGCCTTTCTCGCCGTCTTTGGCAAAAATATTCGATTCTATCGCCGCGGGAACAAAGTCTTCCGTGTTTATTTCGCCAAAACGCGAAAGTTCCAGAACAGAATTCGATTTCACAAGACGGGGCAGAAAAGCCACATCGACGCGCGCGATGTCCGGCGCGGTGTTCGTAATCATAGCCGTCATAATCTTCGATTCGTGCCCGCCCCACGGAACCCGCTGAATATCCACTTCGACGCCGGGATTCTTATTTTCAAACTGGCGCGCTATTTTCAGAATCTCGCTGTGCTCCTCGTTTCCGTATGTTTCCCACACGACAATTTTCTTTTCGCCATTTTCGGCTTTTTCCTTCGGCTTTCCGCAGGAAACAAAATTAACCGTAGCCAAAAAAACCGCCAGAAAAACAATTTTTGATTTTCTATTTTTCATTTTCTATTCTTTGACGGCTCCCGCCGTGAGACCCTCTATAAAAAACCTTTGCGCCGCTATAAAAAGCACGGCTATGGGAATTATAGAAAACGCAGAAGCCGCCATCAGTTTCGTCCACTCGGTCGAATACTGCCCTTTGAAAAGAGCGAGGCCCACTGGAAGCGTCAATTTAGCGCTGTCAGGGGTATTGACAACCAACTGCCAGAGGAAATTCGTCCACTGAAAAAGAAAAGTCAGGAGAAAAACCGTCGTTATAACCGGCAGAGACAGCGGAACGATAATCGTCCTGAAAATCTGCCACTCGCTTGCCCCGTCGATTTTCGCGGAATCCAGAAGCGAATTCGGAATCGTCTCCATATGCTGTCTAAGAAGAAAAAGCCCAAACACATTCGCCACATGAGGAATAATCATGCCTTTGTACGTGTTAATCCATCCCAATTTCGTGACAATCGCAAACTGCGGCACCATATACATCATTCCCGGAACCATAAGCGTGGCGAGCATCATCCAGAAAACCAGTTCCTTGAGATAAAAGTCCTTTTTCGCAAAAACATAACCGCCCATCGAGCAGAACAGAGCCGTGAGAAACGCGCCGGAAGTGGCGACAATCAGGGAATTCAAAAAAAATCTTGAAAAGGGAAACGACGGATTGTTCCAGACCGCCTTGAAATTGGCGAAAAACGGCTTCGCGAAAGCGAAATCGAGAAGGAAACCGTGCCCCGTTTTTTTCAACGAAACAAAAAGCATCCACAGAAATGGAAACAGCATAAAAACAGCGCCAACGACAAGAGCGAAAAAAATCAGGCCGTTTCGCAATTTCCTCCTGAAAATGACAACATCCATTCTACTGTTTCCTCCTTAAAAGGCGCGCATTGACGATGGAAATGACTAATGTTATCGCCAGAAGCACATAGGAAATCGCCGCGGCGTATCCGTATTTCATCTGCGACCATTTTTCAAAAAGGTAATAACCTGAAAGTTTCGTCGCGCCCTGAATCTCGCCCATAAAATGGACTGCAAAAGGACCGCCGTCCTGAGTCATCGCGTAAATCTCGGTGAACGCGTTGAGCGAGGCGATTGTCCCCATAACGACGAGGAAAAGAATTATGGGCTTCACCAGCGGAATCGTCACATAGAGAAGTTTCTGCCAGGGACCCGCTCCGTCGATTTCAGCCGCCTCGTAGACGGACTTCGGAATATTCTGAATCGAGGCAAGAAAAAGAATCATTCCGAAGCCTGCCCCTCTTAAAACCATCGCAATAGCAATTCCAGGAAGAGCGGTGCGGGGATTGGCGAGAATTCCCTCCCTCGCAAATGTCTGTATGCCGAGCAAATTGAAAATTTTCTGAAGAATTCCATAATGCGGACTGTAAATAAAAGTCCAGATTATCCCGACAACGAGAATATCCAGAACATTCGGGAGGAAATAAGCCGACCGGAAAAGCGAAACACCCGGCAGTTTGTTATTAAGCAGAATCGCGAGCATAAGGCCCAAAAATATCGTCGCGGGAATTGTCAAAAGAGCGTAATAGGCGGTGACAATCAGCGACCACCAGAAATGACTGTCCTTGAACAACTGCTTGTAATTCTGAAACCACACCAGTTTCATATCCGAAAACACATTATAAAGATCCGTTGACCAGCAGACTTTGTGCAAACTCAAATAAAAGGAATAAATGACCGGCCAGGCGAGAAAAAGAAGAAAAACAAGCAGAAACGGAGCGAGAAAAAGATACGATGTGACGGTCGCCCTTAATTTTCTGTTTTCAATCATTCTATTTTTCTGTCTGTCTCCCTGTCGAAAAAGTGAAGTTTGTTTCTGTCAAAAACGAGATTCAGCCTGTCCCCCATTTTGACTCTGTTGGAACCCGCTGTTTTCATCGTAATTGCGCTGCTTTGCGTCGTAAGATGTATGTAATTCTCGCTTCCCATCGGTTCTTCCGCCTCGACGACGGCGGGCACCGTGTTTTCGGCATCCTTGATGTTGGCGAAAATCGTGTCTTTTATGTCTTCCGGCCTTATGCCCATAACAACCTCTTTCCCATCATAATCCCGCAGAAACGGAAAATCTTCGGATTTGAGCATATAGACAAATCCGGATGGAACTTCCGACGCTTCGAAATTTCCGTTTCGCGAAGTTATCTTTACACTGATAAAATTCATCGCTGGAGAACCAATGAAACCTGCGACAAACTTCGTAAGAGGTTTTTCGTAAATTTTTATCGGGTCGTCAATCTGCTGGATGAAGCCGTCTTTCATAACAACAATTTTGTCCCCCATCGTCATCGCCTCGACCTGGTCGTGCGTGACATAAATCGAAGTAATCTGGAGACGCGCATGGAGTTTTTTTATTTCGACTCTCATCTGAACGCGCAGTTTAGCGTCAAGATTAGAAAGAGGCTCGTCGAAAAGAAAAACCTTGGGTTTTCTGACAATCGCCCTTCCGAGGGCGACGCGCTGTCTCTGCCCGCCGGAAAGAGCCTTCGGGCGGCGGTCGAGCAGATGATCGATTTCGAGAATTTTAGCCGTTTCCTGTATTCTTTTCTCGATTTCGGCTGGGGGATACTTTCTCAGTTTCAGACCAAAAGCGAGATTCTCCCTCACTTTCATATGGGGATAAAGGGCGTAATTCTGGAAAACCATTGCGATGTCCCTGTCTTTGGCTGGGATGTTATTTACAACTGTGTCGCCAATTTTAAGTTCTCCGGATGTTATTTCCTCAAGGCCCGCAATAACCCGAAGCGTCGTCGATTTGCCGCAGCCGGAAGGCCCCACGAGAACACAAAACTCCTTATCTTTAATGTGAAGATTTATGTCTTTGCAGCCGATTACCCCGCCCGGATAGATTTTCGAAACATTATTCAGTACGACTTCCGCCATATTTCCCCCCGTTTTCGCAGAACGTTATTCAGCATATTAACAAAAAATCGCGCGGTTTGACAAATTATTGGACAGTGACGACAGAATTTACGCCGCCGTAACCGTCATCGGATGTGTTCGGATTATTCGGATCGGGAACCCAGTTGCCGTCAACCACGAATTTGTACTGATACCTGCCCGGCGAAAGAGGTATCGTCGCCGTCCAGATTCCATTTTTGCTTTTAACCATCGGATTGGCTGTTGTGGACCAATTGTTAAAACTTCCTGCCACATATACGCTTCCGGCGTTGGATTCGCCACAGGTGAAGAGAACTCCGCCGGCAACTTTAACCGGAGCGGAAGCTGAACTTACGGATTTTCCGCCTGAAGGCGCGGCGGCGGCGACAGTGACGACGGAATTTACGCCGCCGTAGCCGTCATCGGACGTGTTCGGATTGTTCGGATCGGGAACCCAGTTGCCGTCAACCACGAATTTATACTGATAGGCGCCCGGCGAAAGTTTGACGGTTGTCTCCCATACGCCCGGTTTTGCCATTTTTAGCGGGTTCGCCGTCTGCGACCAATTATTGAAACTTCCTGCCACAAAAACGCTTCCGGCGTTTCCGTTATACACAAACTTTACGCCGTTTTCTGCGGCCGCTGTCGCGCCAGCAGGCGCTGTCGGCGAAATTGAAGAAGCCGGCTTCCGTCCGACGATATTCTGCTGCGGAAGCGGCGCGCAGCCAAAAATCAGAAACAATCCGAAAACCGTAGCCACTTTTCTTTTCATTTGTCCCCCCTCAAATTCGTTCCGTGGAGCCCCACGGCTTCACAGCCGTGGCACCTCCACATGCTTCGGCGGAACCCGCCGAAGCATACCCGCTTTCGCCAAGGCTACAGCGGGTTACCCTTTTCGCATTCATCCACCCCGATGAATCGGGGTGGCTTTTCAGCCTTCGTAGCCGTAGGCTACTACGGCGAAGTAGGCTCTGCGAAGGCGGGTAAA
>JAGHAK010000098.1 GCA_021161565.1 Elusimicrobiota bacterium
AGCAGGAACTGGATAAGAAATTGAACACAATCATAAACAGGATTAAAAAAAATAAATCAAAGGAATTGAGTCGTCCTATGACGAATAAGGAACGGTATATCAGGACGAGGATCGCCGAGCAGGCAATAAAAAATTTGAAGATAAAATATGTCTGGGGTGGAACACGTCCAGAGAAAGGTTTTGACTGCTCCGGTCTGGCTTATTATGTTTATAATTCCTGCGGTATAAAAATACCCAGAACCTCGAAAATTCAATACAGATGTGGACTTGAAACCAGTATAGAAAATGTAAACGTAGGAGATCTTGTTTTCTTTCAGGTATATGACAACTCAAACCCATTTGGATATGTAATGAATAAAATAACGGGAATAATTCAGTTATGGCCGAACCATATTGGTATTTATATGGGGAACGGTGAATTCATCCACTCTCCGAAAAAAGGTGGAAGGGTAGAGATAAAAAATATGAGTGGAGGTTTTTGGCGAAATCATGTTATCGGTGTTAGGAATTACGTAACAAGAAACATATAATCAGATTCTTGACACAGCTTAATTAAACTTTGTTTAATTTAACTAAGAAGAACCTGCAAATAAGCAGGGAAGGAGGCGGTATGAAAAATTGGAAGGTTTTAGCGGGGATTTCTGCTGTTGTTTTTTTGTTTGCGTGTGCAACTATTGGCGGTCCGGACTGGGTCAAAAAAGGTTCGGGAGCTTTTCCGGGTGACCCTACCAGTAAGTTGTATGGTGTGGGTGTCGCCGGACCCGATCCAAACACAGCAGTACAGCTTGAGCAGGCACGTTCGCGAGCAAGAGCGGAGTTGGCTGCCCAGATGAGAACGGTTGTTCAAAGATTGGTCAAGGATTTTATGGAATCTCACAAGGACTGGTTCAATCTTGAAGATACTGCCGGCTCTGATGAATTCTTTTCGTATGTAGGCAAGCAGATTGTTGACGAGACACTTGTAGGAAGCAAGCAGCTTGACTCATGGAAAGATTCTAAATCAGGCGATCTTTACATGCTTTATGGCATAGATCTTGGGAGTTCTTTCTATGACACTTATAAAAAAAGCCTGAAAAGGAGAATAAGAGAAAGACACCGGGCAGTGGTGAAAGAAAAGGCGGATGAAGCAATAAAGGAACTTGACAAGGCAGTAGAAAAACAGCAGTTAAGAGAAAAAGAAATTCTGGGTTATTAATTAAACTTTTTAGCTAAATCTGAAAAGTGGGACCTGACAAGCGATTTATAGTTCTGGTAGCATTATTGCTGTCTTCATGCGCAACAATCCCTGGATGGGTCAAAGGGCCCCTTTCTTATGAGAAAAGAGGATATATTTATGCTCTCGGTTATTGCGCCCCTACACATGATAGGAAAGATGCTGAAGCATACGCAAAGGATAATGCTGTCCTTGAACTTGCAAAAGTTTTAAAAGTAAAAGTTAAACAAACAGTTCTTGACCGGATAGAAAAAACAGGTAGAACAGGTCGCAGTGAAGAACATTTTGTAATCACTACTGAACAGGTGGTAGATAATATTATCACGAATGCCGAGCCGGTTTCAGTATGGTATGACGAGAAAGGGAAAAAGGGTGAAAAAGGTTCAGCTTTTGCCTTATACAGAATAAAAAAATCTCTTGTTAATGAAACAGCTGCAGAAGAAGTTAAATAAGATAAATTTCGTATTTATCTTCCTTTTTACGGGGTATCTGTTTGGAGAACTCAGCGAAACGGATACCGTGGTTGTTATAAAGGCACACAGCACCAAGGTTATTTCGGTAAAAGGTTTAATGCGGGGAAATAACTTTATCAGCGCCGAGGCATCGGGAAAGATTACAATTTGGAATAAGAAAAACAACAATAAAATCAAGAAACTCGCTTCCTGTAAATCCAGTATAGAAATTAAAGCAATTGTCATAAGTCCGGATGAAAGAACCCTGGCAGTGACAGGTGAAGATGAAATAAGGACTTACTCTCTTCCACAGTTAAAACCCGCCGGTGAAGCGAAACTGGAAACTACTGCTGAACTGATGGTTTTCTCGGGAGATAGCAGGGCTATTGCCGTGACCGGGGCAGACGGGAAAATATATTTTTTCTCTGCCAAGGATCTGAAATTGAAAGAGAAGGTGAATGCAGGAGGGAGAATAACATCCATTGCCTTTTCGCCGGATAACCTGAAATTTATTACAGGAAGTGAAAACGGGATAGTGACTTTATGGTCATGTTTTTCATACAGGCCGGTCAAAAAAATATTACTGGGCGAGACGCCACGGGCTCTTTACTATTCTTCAAACGGAGAATTCATCATTTCAATAGGAACTGATTACAGGATAAGAAATATGCGTGCATCTACTCTTGAAATATCAAAAAAGGTGTTTGATATGCCGGAGAACACCGAATATTTTGAAATGGTTGAGAATGACAAGCTTGTTTTTATTTATTGCGCGGACGGGACGTTGGAGTTTATGTCTCCGTCTAAAGGTATCTATGCATCAGAATCATACCAGATGGAAACTGGTTTTTCGGCGATAGCATTATTCCCGGATGGGAAATACATTTTGGCGGGTGATTATGAAGGGCAAATAAAAATATTTCGCAACCCACTGCTCGTGATGAAGTATAACACCGCCGTCAAGAAAGGAGATGAAGCAATGAATTTGGAAAAATATTCCCTTGCGCTCTCAGCGTACAAAACGGCGATGGGGTTATTCCCTGAGAAGGAAGCGGAAGAAAAGCTGAAACAGGCGCAGAAAGGAAAGGAAATAAGGGACAAGAAACGCCTGCAGAAAATCAGAAAAGCCAGAGGAAAATGGAAAAGGTAAGCAGTGAGAAAGTTATAGGTAATCAGTTTATCAGAAGTTGAGGAGAATCAACCCAAAATAGAGATTATTATTGAAAAATGTCTCCCTGCAGAAAAAGATAATATGCAAGGGTTAAAGGAGGAGTTGAAAAAAAATTAGAAGGAAACAATGAAAAAGTTATTTTTATGTTTGTCATTAATGTTGGTTCTCTCGGGGTGTGCGACGATATTGCCTTGGAAGAAATCGGATAAAGCTAAACAAAAGAGGACAGAATTTTCTCAAAAGAAAAAAGAAATTGAAAAAATAAAAAA
>JAGHAK010000120.1 GCA_021161565.1 Elusimicrobiota bacterium
ACAACTGCTTTGACTTTTCTGCGTTTCACATACCCGGCAATATCCGTGTCGTACCCGATTCCTATTGCCTCCGGAAAATTTATCTTTTTATCTGTCGCTATTGTCAGAAGCCCCGCTCCCGCGCGGAGAACCCCCATTGAAGCGAGAACGGCCGCGCCGGACATCTTTCCAGCAAAAACAAGGCAGTGTCCGCTTTTGTATTTGTGGAAATCAGGATTTCTGACAGGCAGGGTTTTCCTTATATCTTCCGCTGTCGTCATCTCAACCATCGGTTTTGTCGCTGGCTTCTTCAAGCCTATATCGACCGCGCGGATGCTGCCGGCAAAGTTTCTCGCGGGTTTAAGGAAAAGCCCGAGTTTAGGAAAACCCATTGTTATCGTAAAATCCGCTTTAACGGCGAGAAAACACTCCCCCGTGTTCGAATCGATTCCCGACGGAACATCGCAGGAGACAACGATTTTTCCGCTTTCGTTTATTTTCTCTATGACTTTTTCCGCGAAACCCCTTACCCGTCCGTGAAATCCCGTTCCGAAAACGCAGTCGACAACGCAGTCGGCTTCCCTGAAACTTTTTTCCATTTCCTCCAAAGTCGGCTGAAAAATTATTTTCTGATTCGTTTCCTCTGCCGCCCGGCGCACATTTTCGTTTATTTTTTTCTCGGGGAAAATACAGAAAATTTTTTTCTGACGGCGCCGAAGAATACCGGCGGCGTAAACGCCGTCTCCGGCATTGTTCCCCGCGCCGATCACAAAAACATATTTTTTGGCTCCGAGATTTTTCAGAAATTCGCCGAGGCCCGCCGCCGCGCGCTTCATCAAAGTCATTCCGGAAATTCCTGCAGCGATTGTCCGCCAGTCTGTGGCTATAACTTCGCTCCCTTTCAGAACAATCATTCTAATACAAAACAACCACCGCTACCGCGAGGGTTTTCGTGTGGGAAATCGAGATAAAAAATTTTTGGCGGCGGCCCCTGACAAAGACCTCCGGCGCGCCGTTTTTCCGGTTCTTAACGCAAATGTCCTTCATCGCGATTTTCCTATCGGTTGTTGCCTTTATCACCGCCTCCTTGGCGGCAAATCTCGCGGCGAAATGAAGTTCGGCAGCAGCGCTTTTCCGGCAGTATTTTATTTCCTCTTCCGTAAAAACTCTCTTGAGAAATCTATTCGAAACGCCGTGAAAACGTTTTACCTCGACTATGTCTATGCCTATGCCTTTCATATAATTATGGACAGGGTTGCTTCCCGCTTTGGCAGGGGCATTATTTTTTGATCCCCGCCGCAATCTGAACGCCCGAAACCTTTCCCGACTTTGTCACGGCAACATTCAAATATGTAAACGGAATAAGGCGGAATTCCATTCCCGCAATCAGACGGAAACGCGATTCCTCAGGTTTGAGCGTGCCAAGAACAACAGAATCGACATCCATTTTGGTCTTTTCCGCGGCAAGAGCGGCGAACGGAGTGATAAAAGGCAGTTTTTTGCTCGCCTTTGCCCCGAAAGTGGCAGTGGTGGCGTCGAGACCCGAAGCGTTCAAAGCGTTTGCCGCAAACAAGAGCGAAATTCCGGGAAAAGGCGAAACGACTCTGTCTTTTATCAGATTGTACTCCAGACCCAGCCCGAAAAAGTTGATTTTGTCCTCGGAAGATTCCATTTTCGCCTGCATCGCCCGAAGCGAAACATCAAGGCTTACAAAAGGAATTCCCTTCGACACATAAATCCAGGAAGCGCCTATTGTATCGTCCGAAGACAAAACGGGATTATCGTCCGAAACATCGCTTGCGGCGACCTGAAGCGCGATATCGAAACCCCAAAGCCCGCCTTTTTTCGCGGGAGACCAGAACCCGCTTCCGAGAACCGCCCCGACATCGCCGACGAGCGGCTTTAACTCTTTTTCCGTCTTGCTTTTCGCGTCGCTAATCCAGTCGGCGCGGGCCAAACCCGCGGCAAACAGCACGGCAACAACCATCAAAAAATTTTTCATTTTCCTCTCCTTTTAGTTGATAAGCTAACAAGTTGATAAGGGAAAATCCCCCCTCTCTTTCTCCCCCCTTCAAGGGGGGAGATTAAGTAGGGGGGGTCTTTTACCTTTTCTACTTTTCACTTTTCAACTTTTCATCTTTAATCTTTAATTTGTCATTTTCCATTTTGATTTTTGATTTTTTATTTCCCTTGTCATTTCGAGCGATAGCGAGAAATCTTTTTTCACTTTTTAACTTTTTCACTTTTTTTGGCGACTTACGTCACCCGCTACTATGAACTGTAAACTATTTTTTTCATTTTCCGATTTTTATCTCAACAGCATCGAGTCGATTTTCGAAAGAGGAAGCACAACCATTATGGGCCTTCCGTGGGGACAGCGGAGCGGCTCTTCGCATCTTTTAAGCTCTCTCAGAATCGCTTCGGCGTCTTCTCTTTTCAGATTATCTCCCGCCCTCGGCGAAATGTGGCAGGCGAGGATTTTCAGAATTTCATCCCGGACGGCGGCAAAAAGGTCAGGACGCTTTTTTTCATTTGCCAGTTCCGCGGCAATTTTTTCCAGAAACTCTCTGTCAGACCCCCTGAAAGCCGCAGGAAGAGCCGATATCCTGATGGCGCCGCCTGTCTTCGAAAACTCAATTCCGAGTTTGAAAAGAAAATCCCTGTTTTCCCAGAGAATTTCGGCGTCTTCCCTCGGAAGTTTCAAATCCGCGGGAACAAGAAGCCGCTGCGACTCCGCTTTGCTGGAACTGGCGAGAGTTTTCAATCTCTCGTAGTTTATTCTCTCGCAGGCGGCGTGAAAATCCATTATGATTATCGCCGCAGGCGAAGAGAAAATAATGAACTTTCTGTGCGAAATGCCCACAAAATAAAAACTGTCCCAGTCGGGTTTTTCCCCGCCGAATGACATTTTTCTCTGCGGTTCCAACGGCGGCGCAGAGGAATTGTCTTGCGACCTTATTTTTTCCCCTGCGGGCGGAATATCAAAAATATCTTCTTTCTTTTCTTCGGGAACATACTCCGTCGTCACGGAACGGGTGAATTTTTTTCTCACCGTTTCGTAAACGGCCGAATAAAAATTCCTCGGGCTCTGAAATCTTATCTCCCTTTTTGTGGGATGGACATTCACGTCAATAAGTTGCGGCATCGTCTCTATATAAACAAATGCTGGAGGGAATTTGCCCGACGGGAAAAAACCCGAAAGAGCGTTTTCAATCGCTTTGAGAATAAATCTTTCGGATACGGGTCTTCTGTTTACAAAAACAAACTGCCATCTTCTTGACGATTTCATGTCGGCGGGATAGAGCAGGCATTTAATCTTTGTGGTGGGGCTTTCATATTCGGCGGCGACCGGATTCGCGAATCCGAAAATTTTCTCCGCGCGAATTTCCGCAGTCTGGCCAACGGCTAAACCTTCAAAATAATTTTCCCCGTTGATTTCGAGAGAAAAAGAGACTTCCGGCTCGGCGAAAACATAATCCTGAAACATTCTGATTATTTCCGTTTTCAGGAACTTCGCGCTTCTCATAAAACGCTTTCGGACGGGCGCGTTGAAAAAAAGGCGGCGAACTTCTATGTTGGTTCCCTCGGGACAGTCGAATCTGCGGTGCTCTATTACCTTATCCCCTTCCTTGAATATAAAACCGCCGGTGTCTTCTTTTCGCTTCGAAAAAATTTTAATCGACGAAACATTCGAAATGGAAGCGAGCGCTTCGCCTCTGAAACCAAAAGTTCCGACAGTAGATATATCGGA
>JAGHAK010000114.1 GCA_021161565.1 Elusimicrobiota bacterium
AAAAAAATGCCTGCCACGTCCCGCTTTCGCAGGACTCCGCTTTGCGGGGTCCCTTGCGGGAAAAGGCCGCCCATTCAGGTTAAGAAAAAATGATAAATATGTAATAGAAGGTTATGACAAAAAAATGAATGTAAAATCGAGGGCGATTATAAGAATGGGCGGGGTTAACCCCGCCCCCCGATTTTTATCGGGGGGCGGCACTGCGTGCATTTTTTGCCTAATGCAAAAAATGGGTTTAAAAGGATGCCAATAAAAGTTGATTCTTCAAAATGCACAGGTTGCGGTCTCTGCGAGAAGAGTTGCCCATTCGGCGCGATTTCGATCGAGGACAGGGCAAAGGCAAACAAGCCACATCCGAAATTCAAAAAAATCGCTGTGATTTCCAGTGCCTGCACTCTCTGCGGCGCCTGCGTGGATGTCTGCCCGTTCGGCGCGATTTCGGTAACAGCAGAAAAAAAAGAAACGGATGATATTGCGCTTTACAAAGGCGTTTGGGTTATTGCCGAAACCGAAGGAGACGAAATACATAGTGTAACTTTCGAACTCCTCGCAAAGGGCAGAGAACTGGCGGACAAGAGAAAAACTTATCTCGGTTGTGTTCTGATAGGCTTCGGCATAAGACAAAAAGCGGAGGAAATAATTTCCTCCGGCGCGGACAAAGTTTTTGTCTGCGATAATAAAGCACTTGAGGTTTTTGTTGATAATGCTTATGTGGAAGGCATTTGTGGAATAATAAAAAAGGAAAAACCGGAAATCGTTCTGCTCGGTGCAACAGCGATAGGCAGGGCAATTGCCTCCAGAATTTCGGGACGGTTAAAAACCGGCCTTACCGCTGACTGTACAGGTCTTGATATCGACCATCAGGGGCTACTCGTTCAGACGCGGCCTGCTTTCGGCGGAAACATTATGGCGGAAATTCTCACCGCTTACAACAGACCGCAGATGGCTACAGTGAGACACAAGGTTTTCAAACCTCTTTCTAAAGATTTATCCAAGAGAGGCGAGGTAATTGAATTCGGCCTGCCGGAAAATTTGAAACTTCAGACGAAAGTGAAGAAATTTGTAGAGGATGTCACGCAGAAAGTCAACATCGCCGACGCGGATATAATCGTTTCCGGAGGAAGAGGCGTCGGAGGCCCTGATGGTTTCAAAGTTATAGAAGAATTCGCTTCAGCCCTTGGCGGTGCGGTTGGCGCCTCCCGCGCTGCTGTTGACTCTGGCTGGATTCCATATTCTCACCAGGTTGGGCAGACTGGAAGAACGGTCTGTCCAAAATTATATGTTGCCTGCGGAATTTCGGGGGCAATTCAGCATCTTGTGGGAATGCAGTCCTCCGATGTGATTGTCGCGATAAACAAGGACCCGTCTGCCGCGATATTCAAAGTGGCGACTTTCGGCATTGTCGCCGATTTGTTCGAGGCTATCCCTGCGATAATAGGGGAAATCAAAAAAATTCGAAGTTAGTGTCCAGGATTCTTTTTCTTTTTTTTCTTTCCGTTTTTCTTGTGTCCTGTTCGACAATCGGTTACAGAGGGCGTCTTGCGGAACCGAAATTCGATGTGATTTATGTGAACCACTATTACGAAATGGCGCGGGACGAATTCGGTTCCGGAAATTTCATTCAGTGTCTTCGTCTTTGCGATTTCGCGATGAAAAATCTTCTCTCGATAAAAAGGGAATCGCTAAAAACTGAGGAACTCAATTTTTATGACCATCTGATGGATAGCATCTGCAGGCTCCGTCTTCGCGCCGTGGGAAAAATTTATCCCCCGAAGGAGGAAAATTCCGATTTTCCCGTCGTTTTCAACGACAGAGTGGAGAAGTGGCTTTTTTATTATACAGGCTCTGCGAAAAAATATTTTATGAAATGGCTCGAACGGAAGGAAAATTACATTGATATGGTGAAGGAAATTCTCCGCGAAAACGGAATGCCGGAGGAACTCGCGGCGGTTCCTGTCATCGAAAGCGGAGCGTATCCTTTCGCGGTTTCGAAAAGAAGGGCAGTCGGGTTATGGCAGTTTATTCATCCCACGGGAAAACTCTTCGGGCTGGAAAGAAATCACTGGTTTGATGAAAGACGCGACCCGGAGAAATCGACAATTGCGGCGTGCAAAATGCTGAAAAATTTACACAACAGATTTGACGACTGGTTTCTGGCTCTTGCCGCTTATAATTGCGGGAGCAACAGGGTTCTTTCGGCGATAAAAAAACAGAAAACGAGGAATTTCTGGGATCTTTACCTCCCCAGAGAAACCGAAAATTATGTTTCCAAAATCATCGCGGCGATGATGATTATGCGCGATCCGCTGATTTACGGCTTTCCTGCGGATTTCGACAGTCAGATGGAATACGAAACGGTCAATGTCTACGGTCCGGTAGATTTGAAAAAGGCGGCTCGTCTGATTGATGTTCCTGCGAAAGACTTGATATATCTCAATCCCGAACTATCGAGGCAGTGCACTCCGCCGGATGAGATTCCGTATCCGCTCAAAGTGCCAAAGGGAAAGGCGTCGGCTTTTATCGAAAAATTTTCGAGGCTTCCAGACAGAAAGAAGTATATGACGAAAAAAGAGATTCAGGCGAGAAAACATTCCGTTATTGTCTACAGAGTCAGAAGAGGCGACTGTCTTTCGAGAATTGCCAGAAAATACAGGGTTTCGGTCAGAAAACTGAAAAGATGGAATCGCATTTCAAGAGCGGGTTTAATATATCCCGGACAGAAACTTAAAATTTACAGATAGTAGTATCTTCGTTCCGCGCTTTTACCTGTCTTTCATACTTTTCGATTTTTTGCTAAAATTAAATTATGCCGCTTGAAAAACAAATAAATCTCACAGGTGTTTTTTGTATAGCCACAGGTGCGATGATTTCGTCTGGTTTGTTTGTTCTGCCGGCAATCGCTTTTTCGAAAGCAGGTCCCGCGATGGTTCTTTCCTATCTTATAGCAGGTATTCTTATCGTGCCTGTGATGCTTTCAAAAGCGGAACTTCTGACGGCGATGCCGAAGGCTGGCGGGGATTATTTTTACATAAGTCGCGGCGCCGGCGCGCTTGCCGGTTTTCTCGGAGGACTGTCCAGTTGGTTTTCGCTCGCTTTCAAAAGCGCTTTTGCTCTCATCGGAATAGGGGCTTTTGCAAGCATCATTTTCCCCGGAATTTCCGAGTTTCAGATAGATTTGATTGCGGGATTTTTCTGTCTGGTATTTATGTTTGTGAATCTTAAAGGTGTTCAGATAGCGTCGAAGATTCAGATTTTTCTTGTTTTTTTTCTCATTGCGATACTCGCTTTTTACATTATTGCGGGGTTTCCCGAGGTTAGGCTCCGCAATTTTGAGGGCTTTTTTTCAAAAGGATGGAGAAATGTCTTTGGAACTTCCGGTCTTGTTTTTATTTCGTTCGCCGGTCTCACGAAGGTAGCCGGCATCGCGGAAGAGGTGAAAAACCCCGTCAGAAATATTCCGATGGGAATGTTCCTTTCATGGTTTGTCGTTATGATTCTCTACTGCCTTGCTGTTTTCGTAACAGTTGGGCTTCTCCCTGCGTCGACACTTTCGGCAACTCTTGTTCCATTGAGCGCTGCTGCCGGCAATTTCGCCGGATCCGCTGGAGTCATAGCGCTGGCCGCTGCGGCGATGTTCGCTTTTGTCTCTACGGCAAACGCGGGAATTATGACCGCTTCCCGAACGCCGTTCGCAATGAGCGAAGACGGTTTTCTGCCATCGGGGATGAGACGAATCAACAAAAAAGGGGTTCCGTATGTGACGGTTTTTGTTACGACTTTTTTTATGCTCGCCGTGATTTTTCTGCTTTCGATAGAGGGGCTTGTTAAAACCGCATCCGCTATAATCATCATTTTGTTTATTTTCGCGAACATATCTCTCATTCTTATGCGAGAAGGAAAAATTCCGAATTACAAACCCGTTTTCAAATCTCCGCTTTATCCCTATATACAAATTTTATCTTCGGCCGTTTATGTTTTCCTGCTTTTCGAAATGGGGAAGGGAGCGCTCATTGCCACAGCCGCGTTTTTCGCCTGCGGAGTCGCATGGTTTCTCGCATATCCCTACAAGATAGAGTCGAGAAAGTCGGCTTTGATTCATGTTGTCGAAAGGATTATAGGCAGGCAGATTCAGGTGGATACTTTGAGAGACGAACTTCGAAGCGTCTTAAAAAGCAGAGATGAAATTGTCGAGGATAAATTCGACGAACTTGTCAAAAAAAGCGAAATTATGGATATTTCGCATCGAATGGAAATGAAGGAATTTTTTGGAAAAATCTGCGAAAAATTTTCCGCAAAACTGGGTATAGATGCGAAAATTCTCTATGAGAAATTCGTTAAAAGAGAAAATGATTCCTCCACGGTTTTAAGGCCAGGTCTTGCCGTGCCGCATATTGTCGCTGATGTCGGAGAAGATTTCGAGATGATTCTCGTGCGTGCGAGAAAGGGAATTATTTTTCCGATGAGCCCGCCGATAAAAACACTTTTTGTAATTGTAGCCAGCACCTCGAAGAGGAATTTTTACCTTCGTTCGCTTATGGCGATTGCCGAAATCGTTCAGGAAAAGGATTTCGAGCGAAAATGGCTGTCCGCGGAAACGACCGACGATTTGAGGGATATTATTCTTCTCGCCGCCAGGAAGAGGGATTTGAAATGATTACAGTCGTCTCGAACAGAGAACCTTACAGAATCAAAGGCAAAATCCTTTCCAGAAATATCGGCGGTCTTGTTTCCGCTTTTGAACCACTTCTGAGAAAAGAGGGCGGCAACTGGGTTGCCCACGGTGTGGGTTTGAAGAAGAACCAGATTATCAGGCTGAACGCGGAGAATGGGAAATTCGTCGTCCATAGACTCGCTCTCAGAAGAGACGAATTCGGCGGTTATTACTACGGTTTCAGCAACCGCGTTATGTGGCCGCTTTGCCACCAGTTTATAGAAAAATGCTCTTTTATTATCGAATACTGGAATTACTACAGAAAAGTCAACAGGAAATTCGCGGATTATATCCTGAAAATCTCGGATGAGAAACCCGTCTGGGTTCAGGATTTTCATCTGACGCTTGTCCCCAAATTCATCAGAAGAAAAAAACCGCATCAGAAAATTCTTTTTTTTTGGCACATTCCCTGGCCAACGCCGATGATTTTCTCCACGCTTCCGTGGAGGAAAGAAGTTCTTGAAGGGCTGCTTTCGAGCGACCTTCTCGCTTTTCACACGCGCGGGTATGTGGACAATTTCAAAGAGACGGTCAAAAGGATTTTCCCCGAAAGCGCCATTGGCGAAGATATGGTTTTTCACAAATCGCACAGAACTCATCTTAAGGCGATACCGATAGGAATCGATTACAAAAACTACAGAAACGTAGCCCAGTCGAAAATGGTGGAAAAGAATGTGGAAAAATTCCGCCGGCAGTTCCGGAACTGCAAAATAATTATCGGGGTCGATCGTCTCGACTACACAAAAGGAATTTTAAGACGACTCTGGGCGATTGAGAATTTTTTTGACAGATACCCCCAGTGGAAAGGGAAGGTCAGTTTTGTGCAGATTGCTACTCCTTCAAGGGAAAATGTCACGGAATACAATAACCTCAAAAGGGAAATAGACAGAACAATCGGCCGGCTTGAGGGAAAATTCGCCACTCTTTCCTGGAATCCCATTTATTATTTTTACAGACGCTACACGACTCAGCAACTTGTGTCGTTTTATCGTCTCGCTGATGTTGCTCTGCTCACGCCGCTTTATGATGGATGGAATATGGTCGCAAGCGAATTTGTCGCCAGCCAGATTGACGAAAACGGCGTGCTTATTCTGAGCGAGTTTGCCGGCTGCAGCAGTTTCTTTAAGGAAGCGCTGATTTGCAACCCATATGACACAAAAGGTGTTGCTGATGCAATAAACAGGGCTTTGAAAATGCCCAGGAGGGAGAAAACCAGGCGACTCAGGGAAATGACGAAAAAAATCGCCGAGCACACTGTCTTCACATGGCTTGTCAAAAATCTTCAGGAAATAGAAAAGGTTTAATTTCCCTTTTTGAACGGCTCAGAAAGTTCAGAAAGATTTTTTTTCTGCTTGATTTCGACGGAACGATTTCCACGATAGTGAAAAATCCCGAAAATGCGAAACCCATCCCCGGCGCCGTGGAAACGTTAAATGCGATTGGCAGAAAAAGGAATCTGGCCGCGGCGGTCGTAAGCGGAAGGGAGATTTCCTTTTTGAGAAAGTTTTTCGGCAACTCCGTTATTCTCGTTGGTATTCACGGAGGCGAGATTTCTGCGGGAGGAAAAACGAAAACGTTCAGAATTGGAAAAAACGAGAAAAAAATTCTTGGGGAAATTCTGAAACTTGCCGAAGTCTCCGGAATTTCCGGAATTTATGTCGAAAGAAAGAAAATATCGATAGCCGTTCATTACAGGAATGTGAAAAAAACCGATGTCTTCGCCGTTTCGAAACTGAGACGCAAAATCCTGCGCAAAATTCAGAATGCGAAACTCGAAATGAAAAGGGGAAAAAAGGTTTTTGAAATAATGCCCGCCGGAGTCGGCAAGTTGAAAGCGGTCAAACTTCTTGTTAAAATGAAGAAAGGATTTAAACCGGTTTTTATGGGGGACGACGAAACCGATGAAGAAGTTTTCGCGATGAAATCCGTGATTGGCGTTAAGGTTGGCAGAAGAAATTCGCAGACGGCGGCAAAATTTTTTATATCGTCGCCCGATGAGGTCAACAGATTTCTGCGCAGATTTTTGTGAAAAAAAAATTCGTTTTTTATTCTTATCTGAGCATTCCCAGATACGCGGGAGTGAAAGCCTCGGATATCGGTGAGTTTTACGAAGCCCTGAATAAAGTTTCCCTGAGCGTTATTTTCTATCACCTTTTCCATATTCTCTACAGGAAAAATGTTCTTCAGATTGACTACATAAACGATTTCGCGCACTGGATATGGAAAACCGTCGGCGAGCAGGATTTGGCGGAGGAACTTTCCGTCTTCGACCCGCTGAGAATCAAAAGTTTGAAATGGGCGAAAAATGAAATTCAGAAAACGGTAAAGAAATTTCTTGCCTCCGACCGCCGGCTCAAAAGAGTTTCCCGCGGAGAGGAATTTTATTTTATGGAGTCGGTGAGTTTTGTGAAACCGCTTGAAATCTCGGCGGAAAACGAAAAGGATTTTTTCGAAAAAATCCGTCTTGTGGGAATCGAAACGATTTTCTTTCATCTCATCGAGGCTCGGCTGCGTCTGAAGCGGTTTACGAACGATTTTTCGGAGTGGCTTGAAACAACCTGCGGAAGGGGGGACCTCGCCAACCGCATTTCATCAATAAATCCCTACAACCACACGCTTTTCGAAATAAAGGATATGCTTGAGAAAATAGGCGAGGATGCGTAAAAAAAGTCTTTTTGACTATGAGAAAATTGTCGGCGGCGAACAGCTGGAAAATATCATAAACATCGCCCGTCCTCTTGCCGGTTTGAAAGTCCAGCACATAAATTCGACGAAAACAGGCGGCGGCGTCGCCGAAATTCTGGGCAATCTCGATCCTATGCTCAACGAAATCGGCATAGCAAGCGAATGGTCGACTATAACCGGCGACGATCATTTTTTCGAAATCACGAAGAAAATCCATAATTCCCTTCACGGCAGAGATGAAAAACTGACTTCGGACGATTTCGCTTATTACAGGGAAACCGTTTCGAGGCAGGAAAAAGTTCTCCGCCCCGGACAGGACATTTATGTTATTCATGACCCTCAGCCGCTTCCTCTGATAGAAAAAAGAAAAAAATTTGGAGGGAAGTGGATATGGCGGTGCCACATCGATCTTTCCACCGCGGACAAAAAAGTCTGGAAGCGGATTTCGAAATTTGTCGGGAAATTCGACGCAGCGATTTTTCACAGCCCCGGTTACACGCAGAAAATAGACATTCCTCAGTTCGTGTTTCCCCCGACAATCGATCCGCTGAGTGACAAAAACAGGAAACTTTCCGAAAATAAAATAGAGGAAGTGCGGGAAAAATACGGCATTCCCAAGGATGTTTTCGTTCTTCTTCAGGTTGGCAGATTCGACCTTTTGAAAGACCCGTTCGGGGCGGTTGAAGCGTTTAAAATCGTCAGGGATTTTTTCCCCGTCGTTCTGGTTCTCGCCGGTTCTTTCGCAGGAGATGACCCCGAAGGCGAATCGGTTTACCGTCAACTTGCGAAAATTATCGGAAATGAAAAAAAGGTTTTTCTGCTGAATATCCCTGTGTCGTCGGAAAGCCCTTTGGAAATAAACGCGCTGCAGCGCATTTCGGATGTGGCGCTTCAGATGTCTATCAGAGAGGGATTTGGTCTGACTGTCTGCGAGGCGCTTTGGAAAGGAGTCCCTGTTGTGGCGAGAAAATCGTCAGGGATTTTAATGCAGGTTATTCACGGGATAAACGGTTTTATTGTTCGAAATCCAAGAGGCGCGGCATTCAGAATTAACCAGCTCCTTTCGATAAAGGGTATGAGAGACAGAATGAGCAAAGCGGCGCGGGAATATGTCAGAACGAATTTTCTTCTTCCGCACCTGATTCAAAATTGGGTTTGTTGTTTTCACGCCGTTCGGAGCAGCCGCCTGAGCGGAATAAATGAAGTTTAGATTCCTTGTTCTTGTCTGCCTTGTCCTGTTTACCACGGCGATGTTTGCCGCCGCCGAAAAAGTTTCCTTTCCTTCCGCCAGGGTCATTCGGATAGAGAAAGAGAAGACGGAGGATTCCTTCCGTATTCAGACTGTCCTCTTCGAAATTGTTTCGGGAAAATTTAAGGGTCGCCGCATTGCCATCGAAAATTATCTCTGGGATGACCCCGCCTATAACACTCGAGTTAACACGGCAATGACCGTTGTCTTGAAACTGTATTCGAACGATGGAAAAATCGTTCGCGCGATGGTCAAGGGCTACAAAAGGGATTTTGCGGTTATTGTCTTTTTTGCGGGTTTTCTTCTTCTGCTTCTTTTTTTTACCGGCTGGCGATTTCTGCGGGTAACAGCGTCTTTTGCGTTGAATGTCAGCGGGGTTTTTTTTATGCTGATTCCGATGATAAAGAAGGGCATTAATCCTGTCGCCGCGATTCTGGCGTTTTCTTTTTTCTCTCTTCTGGCAACGCTTTTTCTGATAACGGATTCCCGGCAGAAGGCTGTCGCCTCTTTTGTCGGAACATTTTCAAGTGTCCTGATTGTCGTGTTTCTCGCTTTTTTTTCTCTGAAGTGCGCTCATGTGACTGGGTTTTATATAGCGGGCGCCAGGAGGCTTGTTTCTCTTGTGCGGGCTTCGAATGTGAATGTTAATCTTTTTCTTGTCGCTGTCTCTTCGATTGTCGCGGCGGCTCTCGGCATGGCGGTCGATGTGGCGGTCAGCATTTCCTCTTTTTTATCTGAACTTGTCAAAAGAAATCCGGAACTTTCCAGAAGGAAAATTTTCTCCAGAGGTTTGTCCGTAGGCGCGGACATATTTTCGACGATGGTTAATTCCCTCTTTTTCGTTTTTATGGGTTCGGTTCTCCCTCTTTTCCTGAGTTGTCTCGCCTGCCGGATTGGTCTGATAAGGTTTGTCAATTTTGAGTCGGTTTCTTTTGTTATTCTTCAGTCGATTCTTTCAAGCGGTGTTCTTGTTTTAACGATTCCTCTGACGGCTTTTGTCTCCTCGCGGATGCTTGGAAAGGATGCTTTATGAAAAGGCTGTTTTTTATTTTTTGTTTCCTGGGTCTCTTTTCGCATCTTATTGGCGCGGATTCATGGGTGGAGAAACCAGACATCGATTTTTACGCGCACCCGCTTGTCGAGGATTTCAAATCCGTATCGCAATTCCGAAGAGGCGTAGTGCGGCTGCGCGGCGGAAATAAATATGTCGAAATCGGAGGGAAAATTTATCCGGCGGACTGTTACGATGAAGATATAAATTTGAGGGAAGGTTCTGCGGTAGTCGCCGCCGTTTCCGACGGGTCTGCCCAGATTGTCGGTTATGACAGAACTCCCGTGATGTTCTTTCTCGCAGCCGCGTTTGCCGTTCTTGTGCTTTTGCTGAATGTCAAGACGGGTTTGCGCGCGCTGATTGCTCTCGCAGGAAGCATCGCCGCCGTGTTTTTTATTTTCATTCCGGCTGTGATGGCTGGCGTTGCAGCGGTGCCGGCGTCTTTCGTTGTATGCGCTGGCGTGACGGCATTTACCCTTGTTGTCGTCGGAGTGAGAAAAGACAAATTTTTGCCCGCTTTTCTCGGCGCCACCGGCGGCATTTTTTCGGCTCTCGCAATCGCCGCGGCGTTTCTTGCTGCCGCTAAAACAAGAGGGTTTTCGGATGAAAATCTCCAACTGCTTAATTATCTCGTGCGAAATTTTAATATTGGTCTGAAAAATGCCGATAACATATATCTGGCGGGAATTTTAATCGGCGCCACCGGTGTGATTATGGATGTTTCGATAAGCATCGCATCGTCTCTGGCATCGATAAAGGAGGAAAAGCCCGATTTGAAGCCATCCGCGCTTTTCGCAAGCGGAATGAACATAGGCAGAGATATTATCGCTTCGATGACGAACAGTCTGCTTTTCGCCTATGTGGGCGGCGCTTTCTTTTTGATTCTCGAGAAAAGTTTTTTCGCATATTCCGTCTCGCAGATTCTGAACGCCGAGTGGTTTTCGCTTATTTTTGCGGAAATTTTCGCGGGGACTTCCGGAATGATTCTGACAGTCCCCATAACAAGTTTTTTTTCATCGAAAATGCTCCGCCGTAAGTGAAAACTGCCCCTTGACAAGACTAAATATAGTTTCTAATTTACCATAAAACCCTAAATGTAGGGGTAGATATGGGCGGGTTCTCGGATTGAAAGAGGGTGAGAAAATATGAATTGTCCTTTTTGCGGAAACAGCGAGACGAGGGTTCTGGAAACCCGCCAGTCGGCGACTTCTGTTCTAAAGCGCAGGAGAATCTGCAGCAAATGCGGGAAACGTTTTACGACTTACGAACGAATTGAAGTCCATCCTCTTCTTGTTTTGAAGAAGGAGGGCGTGCGCGAGCCCTTTGACCGCGAGAAACTGAAAAAAGGTATTATTGAATCCTGTTCGAAGAGGCGCGTTTCCCTTGATGAAATCGAAAGAATCGTCGGGGAAATCGAGGCGGTTTTGCAGGGTTATCTCACAGAAGTCCCGTCTCAGAAAATTGGCGAACTCGTTCTGGAGAGGCTAAAAAAAATTGATCAGGTTGCGTATGTTCGGTTTGCTTCCGTTTACAGGGATTTCGATTCGATTGACACCTTTCTCAGAGAAATACGGAAAATCAAAAAAAGGGGGAAAAATGGAAGAAGAAGAAAAAAAGATTTGTGAAAATGGTCGCTGCGAAGTCGGCGTGAGAGAAAGGGAAAAGGCGATGAAACTGCGGTTTTCCGACGGGGAAAGTCGTCCGGAATTCAAAACTGAAATTTTTCTGTTCGGAAAAACAGATTGTCCTGTCTGCGGGCAAGCGAAGGAAATTGTAAATAAAATAGAGGGAGTAAAATTTACTTACTTTGACCTTGATTCTCTGGATGGTTTGAGCAAGGCGGCCTTTTACAATGCCTTTGAGATTCCAGTGACGATTTTTTTTAAGAACGGCAGGGAAGTCAGGAGATGGGAAAAAACCGCTCCACCTTTCGATGACCTTCTGAAGTTACTACCGACGGAATGATGGAATATGGATAGAATCGCAAATTTTATGGAATTGTCCCTGATTGACTGGGACGGCGTGCTTTCTTCCGTCGTCTTCCTTTCAGGGTGCCCATGGCGATGTCCGTACTGCCATAATTCCGATTTGTGGGAAGTCAAAAGAGGAATTCCGGAAGACAAATTTTTCGAATATTTAAAGAAACGCAAAAACTGGATTGAAGGCGTTGTCATACTGGGCGGCGAGCCGCTGATAGGCGAAGATGTTATCCCTTTTGCCCGGAAAATAAAAAATTGGGGCCTCAGAGTAAAAATAGACACGAACGGGTCTAAACCTGAAATTCTGAAAAAACTTATGGCGGAAAGACTGGTTGATTTTGTGGCGATGGATGTAAAAACCCGTTTGACAGGGGAGAAATACGACAGAGCAGCGGGAATAAAGAATGTTGCCTTAGAGAAAGTTAAAAAGAGTATGGAAATTCTTTTTGCCGGCGGGGTGTCTTTCGAACTGCGCACGACAATGGTGCCTGAAATCGTCGACAAAGAAGATTTAATATACAATCTGAAATTTATTCCGGGAAAAACAAGTTATGTTTTGCAGCAGTTTTCTCCCGACAATGTTCCCGTTCCGCATTTCCGGTCACTGAGCCCTTACAGCGAAGATTATATAAAAGATATATGCGAAGAACTGAAAGACCGCGGGCTCGCCGCCACGGTGAGGGGGGAACAATGAAGACGAATTTCAATGTGTTGAAAAAAGACGGTGAAATTGTGAGATTTTCGCCGGAAAAAATTTACCGGTCCCTTTCGAAATCGGCAAGAGAGGCGGGAATGGACAGGAAGAACCTTTCTCAAATTTACAGACAGATAATTTCCATCGCAGGAGAAACATTTCTTCCAAATGAGACGGTGAAAAGTGACACTCTCGAAAGAATGCTTCTGAATGTGCTTCAGGAGAAGGGTTATTCCAATCTCGCGCGACTTTACTACAGCCACAGCAAACTGAAAAAAAGCGGCAGAAAAATAAAAGTTGTGAAAAAGAAAGATGTTGATGTCACGGATTATTCTCTTCTTGTCACCAACACCAGCGGTATTGTCACCTCGCCCTGGCAGAGAGACAGAATAACCAAGGCTCTTGTGAAAGAAACGGGTTTGAATAGGGAAACGGCGAGGGAAATAGCCAAGGAAGTGGAAAGAGAGATTTTGCGTTCTCGTCTGAAGGAAGTTTCGACAAGTCTAATCCGCACGCTGATAGACGCCTCTCTTCTCAAGAGGGGATACAACAAAATCATATCCAGACAGACGGAAGTTGGCATTTCGACTTATGACCTCGAAAAAATCGTTCTTTCGAAACCAAAGGAAAATTCGAATATCGCCAGTCACAATCCGGAAGCGGTCAACCTCGCAATCGCCGAGGTGGCTCTGAAGCAGTACGCTTTAAACAGAGTTTTTTCCTCTTCTATTTCCTCTGCGCACAGGGAAGGGATTATTCACATTCACGACCTCGGTTATCCGACGCGCGTTTACTGCTCCGCGCATTCGCCCGAATATCTGAAGAAATACGGCCTGAAACTCGACAATCTCGACATAATATCGCGCCCTGCGAAATACGCGCGGACTCTCACTGGGCATCTCAATACTTTTCTCGCCAGCATGCAGGCTTTTTATGCGGGCGCCCTCGGAATCAGTTATGTGAATATTTTTTACGCGCCTTTCCTGAAAGGAATGAGTTATTCCGAGATAAAACAGGAAGCGCAGTATCTGATTTTTTCGCTTTCGCAGAGCGCGTTTTCCCGCGGCGGGCAGGTTCTTTTTGTCGACGCGAATGTCCATACGGGCATTCCCTCGTATTTGAGAGATGTTCCTGTGATAGGTCCAGGCGGGAAATACACTGGGGAAAAATACGGACAGTATAAAAAAGAGGCGCAGTTGTTTTTAAGGGCGCTGCTTGAAGTGTGGAAAGAAGGCGATGCGAGAGGACATGTTTTCGCTTTCCCAAAGTGCGATCTTCACATAAACGAAGAGAGCTTTTCCGACCCCGATGAAAGGAAACTGCTTGAATTCGCCTGCGAAGTCGCATCCTCTAATGGCAGCCCTTATTTTATTTTCGACAGAGACGAAGTGACTCTTTCCGCCTGCTGCCGCCTCAGAACGAAAATAGACGACAGGGAAGTCATAAATCATCCCGAACGCCTGCGGTTTTGCGGTTTTCAGAATGTTACGATAAATCTTCCTCAGGCGGCATATCGCTGCGCGAGGAAAAACAAAAAAACGCTGGAAGGAATTTTGGATGAAATAGAGCGCGCTATGGAAATTGCGGTGAAGGCGCATCTCGAAAAAAGAAAATTCATAAAAAAAATGATGGAGCCAGGAATGCCTCTGTATCCGGTCGGGAAGAAAGCCGCCGACGGGCACCCGTATGTAGACCTCGACCGCGCGACTTATATCATCGGAGTAATCGGACTAAACGAATGTCTCGAATTCCTGACAGGGTTTCAGATGCATGCAAACGACGAAATTTACGAGATGGGCCTGAAAATAATTTCCTTTATGTATCTGAAAGCGAAGGATTATGAAAAAAAATACGGTCTGAAATTTTCTCTCGAGGAGTCTCCCGCCGAGAGCGCGGCAAGGCGGCTGGCAAAGGTTGACCTCGCTCTCTTCCCCGAGGCGAAAGATGTTGTTAAAGGGTCCATCGACAGAGACGAGGCTTATTACACAAATTCCATACATTTTGTCCCCGATGCGCGGATGGGTTTGATAGACCGAATCGAAAAGCAGGCGAGATTTCATCCGCTCATCGAAAGCGGGGCGATTACGCACGCTTTTGTCGGCGAGAAAAAACCTCCGGCGAAGGCGATTTTCAAACTTGTGGAAAAATGCTGGCGCAACACGCAGACGGCGCAAATCACGATTTCTCCCGAATTTACCGCATGCGAGGACTGCGGCAGGCAGACGAGGGGAATAAAACAGAACTGTTCCTATTGTGGTTCGGTTAATGTCTATGGCATCACGAGAATTGTCGGATATTTTTCTCGAATTCCGAATTGGAACAAATCGAAAATAGGAGAATTAAAAGACAGGAGGAAAGGAGATTACGCGTTGTGAGAATTAAAATCGAAAGGGTGAAACCTGTGGCTCTGCCGTCGAGACACTTCCGGGGCGACAGCGGAATGGATGTCGTGAATGCCGGAGAGTCGTTTGTTCTGAAAACCCTTGAAAGGAGGCTGGTGCCGACGGGTCTCAAAGTTGAGATTCCCGAAGGTTTCGAAATTCAGATTCGCCCGAGGAGTGGTCTTGCCGCCAAAAAAGGCATAACGGTTTTGAATGCTCCCGGAACGGTTGACGCCTCTTACAGGGGGGAAATAATGGTTATTCTCGTTAATCTTGGCGTTGGAGAAGTTAAAATCGCCAAAGGCGACCGGATCGCGCAGATGGTTCTGTCAAAAGTCGAAAAAATCGAATGGAAAGAATCGCGAAAACTCAAAAAGACCCTCCGTGGTTCGAGAGGGTTCGGATCCACAGGTGAAAAGACGAAATGAGAGTCGAAATTCTTTCCGTCACTCCCGATGCCGAAAAACTTATAGAGCGGGCAGGAAGAGTCTGCTACAAATCGGAGAAAAGAATAAAACAGGGTTCCGCAGGAAAGTTTATAAAGTCCTTGATTCGCGCAGGGCATCTCTCGGTGTTGGAACACGCGACCGTGACGGTTTTGTTAAGGGGCGTCAGCCGCTCGATGACTCATCAGCTTGTCAGGCATCGTCTCTGCTCTTTCTCCCAGCAGTCGCAGAGATATGTCAGCGGGGAAAATTTTTCCTTTGTCATTCCTCCGCGAATCGCCGGAAACAGAAAAGCGAAGAAAAAATTTCTGGCAATTATGAAAATCGCCGCTAAAAGTTACGGCGAAATTTTGTCGATGGGAATTCCAAAGGAGGATGCGCGGTTTGTTCTTCCGAATGCCTGCGTGACGGAAATTGTTTTTTCCTGCAACTTCCGTCAGTTGCGCCACATTTTTATCCTGCGAGGCGCGCCTCGGGCGCAGTGGGAAATCAGAAAAGTTTTTATAGAACTTCTGAAGAAAATGAAAAAAATTGCTCCGAATTGTTTTTTCGATCTTGCCGTAAATAGAGATGAGGAGACGATTGAGATGACAGATGGCGAAGGTCAAAAAGGGAGGGCAGAATGAAGGGGAAAATAATGACCAGGGCATACGGTTTTGACGAAGTGGCGATTGTTCCGGGACGCTCGTCGATTGATCCGGATGATGTGGATATCAGCGGGAAAATAGGAAATGTTGTTCTTGAAATACCTTTTCTCGCAAGCGCGATGGACGGTGTTGTCGATGAGAATTTTGCCGCGAAAATGGGAAAGATGGGCGGGATTGCCGTTTTGAATTTAGAAGGGGTTTACACGAGGTATTCCGACCCGAAGGAAGTTCTGGATGAGATAATAACGGCACGCCCCGACGAAGTGACGGCGCTGATACAGAAAATTTATCAGGAACCGATAAAGAAAAAACTTGTGAAAAAAGTTATAGAAACGATAAAAAGCGAGAATGTTCCTGTCTGCGTTTCCTCGACGCCTCTGCGCGCGGAGGATCTCGGCGAAATATCGAAGAATGCCGGCGCCGACCTTTTCTGCCTTCAAGTTACCGTTTTGACGAAGCACCATTCCTCGACGAAAAATAATGTCCTCAACCTCGAAAGGTTCATCAAAAAAATGGAAATTCCCATAATCGCGGGTAACTGCGTGACTTACGAGGTTGCCTACGATCTGATGGAAGTCGGCGCGAGCGCCATTCTTGTAGGGGTTGGCCCTGGAGCTGCCTGCACAACCCGGGGCGTTCTCGGAATCGGCGTGCCTCAGGTCACGGCGACAATGGACTGCGCGTTAGCGAGAGATGAGTTTCTGAAAAAAACGAAAAGATATGTTTCCATAATCACGGACGGCGGAATGACGCACGGAGCGGACATTGCGAAAGCGTTTGCCTCGGGAGCCGACATGGTGATGTTCGGCAATGCCTTTGCCAAGGCGAAGGAAGCGCCCGGAAGGGGTTATCACTGGGGCATGGCTCTGCCTCATCCTTATCTTCCGAGAGGGACAAGGATTCATGTCGGAATTTCGGGTTCTCTCGAGGAAATTCTTTTTGGCCCCGCGAAAACGGACGACGGCACCCAGAATCTCGTCGGTGCGCTGAAGCTGGCGCTGAGTTATTGCGGAGCGAAAAACATAAAAGAGTTTCGCAGGAAAGCGAGAATGATTATCGCGCCTCAGATAAAGACCGAAGGCAAAATTTACCAGAAAGCCCAGAAAGTCGGGATGGGTAAATGATAGTTATTCTCGATTTTGGTTCGCAGTATACCCGACTGATTTGCAAATCCGTAAGACGGCTGGGCGTGGCTGCGGAGATTTATCCGTATAACGCTATTGCGGAACAACTTCCGCTGTCATCCGCGAAAGGCATAATTCTTTCGGGGTCACCCTCTTCCGCCTCAGGCAGCGCTTCATATAAACCCGATAGGAAAATTTTTTCGGCGGGAGTCCCCGTTCTCGGAATCTGCTACGGAATGCAGATTATGGCTGCCCTTCTCAACGGGAAAGTGGAAAAAGGAGAGATATCCGAGTTCGGAAGCGCGGAACTGAAAGTTTTGAAAAGGGGACGCCTTTTTTCGGGATTGCCTCGCCGTTTTGGGGTTTGGATGAGCCATTATGACAGAGTTGTGAGTTTGCCTTCAGGTTTCGAGACTTTGGCTGAAACGGAGAGCGTTCCCATCGCCGCTATGGGAAATTCCGCTCGCCGGTTTTACGGAGTTCAGTTTCATCCCGAAGTCTTTCACACCAGAAGCGGAGGGAAAATTCTGGGGAATTTTGTTTTTGGCATCTGCCGCGCGGAAAAAAACTGGAATCTCGGAAGATGGGCGGAGGAAAAGATAAACGAGATAAGAAGACGCGTCCGCGGCGAAAAGATTATTATGGCTCTTTCCGGGGGAGTTGATTCTTCCGTAGCGGCTGTTTTGATTAGCAGGGCTGCCGGGAAGTTTTTTTATCCCGTTTTTATAGACCACGGTCTGACAAGGCGGTCGGATATAACGAAAATACGGGAAATCCTTATTAAAAAAATGGGTTTGAATGTGAGGATTCTCAGGAGAAGAAAAGTTTTTCTGAAAGCGCTTGCCGGCGTGCGTTCCCCCGAAAGAAAAAGAAAAATTATAGGTAGGCTGTTTGTTAGGCAGTTTGCGGCGCAGGCTGAAAGAATAGGCGGCGTGAGGTTTCTCGCTCAGGGAACTCTTTATCCCGATGTTATAGAATCCGCATCTGCCGGAACGAGCGCGCACAGGATAAAAACGCATCACAATGTGGGGGGGTTGCCGAAGAATATGAAATTCGAACTGCTGGAGCCGGTAAAATTTCTTTTTAAGGACGAAGTCCGCAAAGTTGGCGAGATTCTCGGTATTCCGAAAGAAATAATAGGGCAGCATCCCTTCCCAGGGCCGGGGTTGGCTGTGAGAATTATCGGAGCCGTTACTGACAGGAAAATAAATATCGTGCGAACTGCCGATGAGATAATAGAAGATGTTCTCAAAAGGAAAGGTCTTTACGGCAAACTCTGGCAGGCGTTCGCCGTGCTTCTTCCTGTGAAAAGTGTCGGCGTTATGGGAGATGCCCGCTCCTATGAAAACGCCGTGGTTCTCAGGTTTGTCAAATCGAAAGATGCTATGACGGCAGACTGGGCGAAAATTCCGTATGCCGCCATTTCCGAAATCTCGACTCGCATTGTAAACGAGGTTGACGGAGTCAACAGGGTGGTTTATGATATAACGAATAAACCGCCGGCGACGATAGAATGGGAGTAGCAGCGGAGAAAGATGGGAGGAAAAATGGAAAAAAAACAGGGGAAGGTGCGGGATATTTTTGAATTGGGAGACAAACTTATTCTCGTTTCGACTGACAGAGTTTCCTGTTTTGATGTTATTCTGAAATCTAAAATACCTGATAAGGGAAAATTTCTGAATAAGATTTCGTCGTTCTGGTTCCGTAATCTGAATGGCATCGAGACACATTTTATAAGCGACAGATTCGAGGATTTTCCCGCGGAATTTCGCGGGAACCGCTATGCCGATCGGAGCGTTCTCGTAAGGAAGGCGGAACCCATCAGAATAGAATGCGTGGTCAGAAGATTTGTCAAAGACACTTCCGGAGGGTGGCGAAAACTATCCGAAGCGATTTTCACCCCGGCGATAAAAAACGATTCTGGTCATGACGAAAATATCGATTTCGGTCGCCTGTGCGAAATAACGGGCGGGGAACTTGCAGAGGAACTTCGGGAAAAATCCTTTGCCGTTTTTGAACAGGGTTATTCGCTTCTCGAAAAAAGGGGGCTCACTCTTCTGGATTCTAAATTCGAGTTTGGAAAAATTGATGAGTCGCTTATTTTAATCGACGAGGTTCTGACTCCCGATTCCTCGAGGTTTCTCGACGAGGATGGGGAACATCTCGATAAGGAATTTTTGAGAGAATTTCTGAAAAGGGAGAATTGGAATTTGAAGGAACCTCTGCCTGAAAAAATAATTGAGGAGGTTCGCCGGCGCTATGAGAAAGCCGAAAAAAGAATATTGCATTGAAGTGTGCCCGAAGGCAGGGAACTTCGAGGAAATAAAAAAAGATTTGAAGGTTATGGGGTTGAAAAACATTATTTCGGTGAAGCGTTCGAAAATTTATATTTTGTCGGGAAATCTGACACATCCGGAAGCCCTGAAAATAGCCGAACGGCTGCTCTGCGATTCCGTAAGCGAGAATTTTTCTTTCGGCAATTTTGTCGGGCAGGGAGTGAATATAACGATTTTTCTTAAACCTTCCGTGCTTGATATCGAAGGCAGAACGATCAGAGAAGCGGCCGAAATTATGAATATTCGGGGCTTGTCCGCCGCGCACAGCGGCAGAAAATTTGTGGTAAAAACGAAAACTCCGCCTCCTGAAATGCTCTGCGAAACGATTGCGGAAAGAATTCTTTTTAATCCGGTTATTGAAAATGCGCGGATTGTTCTCAATTTTGGGAATGGCAAAAGATAAAATCAAACTGAGGGGTCTGAACGGGAAACATCTGGACGATATTTCCCGCGAAATGACTCTGTCTCTTTCAACCGAGGAAATGATTGCGATTAAAAAATATTTCGCCTCGAAAAGGCGGGACCCTTCCCTTATGGAATTGGAGATAATAGCCCAGACCTGGTCGGAACACTGCAAGCACAAGACGATGACGGGAATAATCGAATACAGAACCAGGTCCGAAAACGGCAAATGGGAAACCCAGGTAATAGACAATCTTCTGAAAGAGACGATTTTTGCGGTTACGGAAAAACTGAATGCGGCTTACTGTCTTTCGGTTTTCGAGGATAACGCCGGCATTATCGAATGGAACGAAAATTACGGAATTGCCGCAAAAGTGGAAACTCACAACCATCCTTCGGCGATAGAGCCGTATGGAGGCGCAGAGACGGGTATAGGTGGGGTAATCCGCGATATTCTTGGCTGCGGAAAAGGCGCTTTTCCCGTCTTGAATTTCGATGTTTTTTGTTTTGCCCCCCCTGACACCAGTTACGGGAAGGTCACGGAAGGAATTCTTCACCCCAGAAGAATTTTGCGCGGCGTTGTTTCGGGTGTGAGGGACTATGGAAACAGAATGGGAATACCCACATCCGCCGGCGCAATCGTTTTTTCCGACGATTTCTTGTTTAATCCTCTCGTCTTTTGCGGGACAGTGGGAATAATCCCGAAAAAATTCGTTTCGAAAAAAGTCAGACAGGGGGATTTGATTATTCTGATAGGCGGGAAAACGGGCAGGGACGGAATACACGGCGCGACTTTTTCCTCGATAGGTTTGAAAAAAGAAACGTCCGCAGGGTGCGTTCAGATAGGAGACCCCATTGCCGAGAAAAAATTCGCGGATGTTCTCATAAAAGCGCGAGACAGAAATTTATTCAATTCCATAACCGACTGCGGCGCAGGAGGGCTTTCATCCGCCGTCGGCGAACTCGGGAAAAAACTGGGTGCGAGAGTTTTTCTCGAAAAGGTTCCGCTGAAGCACGCCGGTCTGAAACCGTGGGAAATTTTTCTTTCGGAAAGTCAGGAAAGAATGGTTTTAAGCGTTCCGCCTTCGAAATTTCCGGAACTTAAAACTCTTTTCCAAAGGGAAGATGTCGAAGCGAGTTTTATTGGCGAATTCGTCCCGACAAAGAAACTCGAAGTGTTCCACAGAAGGAAAAAAATCGCTTCATTGGATATGGAATTTTTGCATAACGGCTTTCCGCGGTCCAGAAGA
>JAGHAK010000004.1 GCA_021161565.1 Elusimicrobiota bacterium
ATATTGCAAAAAGGGCGGGGTTAACCCCGCCCCTGCGTGCAGGGGCGGCACTGCGTGCATTTTTTGCTTAATGCAAAAAATGGGTTAAAGATGGTGGCATTGTACCGCCATCAGAGGAAAACCTATACCGCCGACAGAGTCGGCGTCCTTCTCTAACAGAGTAAACAAGCATTATAAAAGCCATGAGACTCACGGCTTTTGGGTGGGAAAAGTCGAAGAGCCGAAAAGCGATAATGCGGACGGCTGGTGCCAATGAGCAAAAATAAGATCTGCCGACGAAATTGGGAGCGTAAGTGTGGGATAAATCCCAATCTTTCGTGTGGTGGGGGAGGAGGGATTCGAACCCTCAATCCCTTTCGGGCAGCGGATTTTAAGTCCGCTTCGTATACCAGTTCCGACACTCCCCCACATCATACTCGGTATCGCATTTATCAGTATTAAGGATTAAGGATTAAGAATTAAGTTTTTTCTTCGCTTAATCCTTACCACTTGCCACTTACCACTCACCACTTACCGCTTACTACTTGTCCACAAAACGGTATTTAATCTCGCCGTCTTTTATCATACCGTATTCTTCTCTCGCCACTTTATAATACACCCTATCGGGATTCTTTTCAAATTCTTTTATGTTGCGCGCCAGTTTGTCGTTTTTTTTCTTTAATTCTTCCAGTTGCTTCAGCAAAATTTTTTTGTTTTTTCTGTAGATTATTAACCGCCGGAAATGGTGGTTTCCGAAAACCACCACCAGAAATCCAACGATTGCGGCAATCAGAAAAAGTTTTTTTTTATCCACAAATACAAAAAATTTTCTATTTCTTGAGTGTCTCCTCAATGCGGATTAACTGATTGTATTTAGCAAGCCGCTCTCCGCGGGCAGGAGCGCCGCTTTTTATTTTGCCGCAGTTTACGGCGACCGCCAGGTCGGCTATAAAATCGTCGGAAGTTTCCCCCGACCTGTGCGAAACCATTGCTCCGTACCCGTTGGAATAGGCAATGTTGATAACTTCAAGCGTCTCGGTCACGCTTCCTATCTGATTCAGTTTTATCAGAATGGAATTTGCCGCATTGAGCGTTATCCCTTTCTGGAGACGGTTTTTGTTTGTCACAAAAATATCGTCGCCGACGAGTTCCACTTTGCCGCCGAGTTTCTTCGTCATTTCAACCCATCCATTCCAGTCGTCCTCCGCAAAACCGTCTTCTATCAAAATGATATTATATTTTTTCAGCCACCGGTCATAAAGGGATATCAGCGAACTTGCCCCGAGAACTTTCCGCGGGCGCTCGCCAGCGAGGACATACTTCGAATCCTTGTAAATTTCGCTTGCCGCCACATCAATGGCAATCGCGACATCCTTTCCCAGAATATAACCGCTCTCCTTTATCGCCCTCGCAATAAGTTTCAGAGCATCCTCGTTTTCCTTCAAATTCGGCGCGAATCCGCCTTCGTCGCCTATCGAGGAGGAAAGCCCCTCTTTTTTGAGAATCGCCTTCAGTTTGTGATAAATTTCCGTGGCAATCTGCATTCTCTTTTCGAACTTTTTTGCGCCGATAGGGGCTATCATAAATTCCTGAACATCAACATTGTTATCGGCATGCGCGCCGCCGTTCAGGATATTCATAAACGGAACGGGAAGAACATAGCCCTTGAGTTTTCCAGGAAAAATTTCCCTGATGTACTTAAAAAGCGGAATTCCCTGCGATTGCGCCTGCGCGCGCGCCACAGCCATTGAAACGCCGAGAATCGCATTCGCGCCGAGACGCGATTTATTCTCGGTTCCGTCCATCGAAATCATCATCTCGTCGATTTTTCTCTGGTTGGATGCGTCCGATTTGCGCAGTTTCAAGGCGATTTTTTTTACATTATCAATCGCTTTAAAAACGCTTTTCCCATTATAGGATTTCCTTTTGTCCCGCAGTTCCAGCGCTTCGTGTTTCCCTGTGGACGCACCAGACGGCACAGCCGCCCTGCCGAAAGAACCGTCGCTTAAAAGAACATCGACTTCCACCGTCGGATTTCCGCGCGAGTCAAAAATCTGCCGCGCCTTAACTTTCTCGATTTTAGCCATCTTACCCCCTTCTAATTTTATTCACTGCCCTGACCTCAATACTTTCAAATTTTACCAAGAGTTTTGGTTTCTATCCAGCCCCTGTTGCCCGAAATGGCTATCTGCGCCCATCCCGATTCTTCGTCGAGAATTTCCGCCACCACGCCGGCAGGAACTTCGACAATCACTTTGTATCCGGCGCCGGGGCCGCTTAAAAGGTTTCCGTTACGCATAACCACAGCTCGCCTGCCCGGTTTTTCGCGGTCGATTTTTGCGTAAAGCGCCGCCGACGAAAAACCAAAAAAGATAAAGATAACCGAAACAAACCAGATTAAAATTTCCTTCCGCGTTTTCACGAAAATCGCAAGAAGCAGAAATATAGCCCACCACAAAACGGCGGTCGATATCATTAGCTCATCCAGTTTGAAATAGTCCAGAAACGCCGCAACAATTCCTTTTTTGCGCAATTTCAGCGAAAGAGATTTTCTCACGACTCCTATGTTATAAGTAATATCCTCGTTTCGGGGAGCACGGTGGAGGGCTTTGAGATAATAGAGATGCGCCAGAGGAATCTCACCAAGTCTGTAATAACAGTTTGCGAGATTGTAAAAAATCTGCCAATTATCGTATCCGTCATCAAGCAGAGATTTATAAAGTTTTTCAGATTCCGCCCATTTCTGGTTTTCATACAGTTTGTTCGCTTCCGCGAAAACTTCGCCTGCCGAAGCGAAAGCGCTTCCGACAAAAACGGCGAAAGCAAGAAAAACAAGAAAACTTTTTTTCAAATCCATTTTTTCAGTTCCCCCAGAAGCCGCGAAAGCGAATCTTTTTCCTTTTTGTAATCCAGCGAAACTTCGGAAGGAGAAAATCTCGCCGACTGATAATTTTTTATTGTTTCGGATACTCTGTTTTTCAGGTCAGCAGGAACACCTCTGTCGGAAAGAAGTTTTTCGACCGAATCGATTCTGTCGACACCCGCCCTCGCCTTTATGAATTCCATCAAAATTTTTTCTGCCGCCTCGAAAAAAAACTTCGCCTCTCCGTGAAGTTTGGCGATTTTTATTTTCGCCTTCGAATAGGCGCTTTTTCTGGCAACCAGCGACGCGGGTAAAATCCTGTCCATGAGTCTGTTTTGAACAAACAATATCGCGAGGAAAATAAAAACCGGAACCGCCTGAACCGCGAAAAAGTTTTTCCAGGAATATTCCTTTCTTTTTCTCAGGCGACACTGATTTTTTATGTATCTAATATCTGTGCTTACCTCCTTAAGGGAAATTTTTACGGGCGGGCCAGTCTTCGGCTTTTTTCCCGCAGGGAGAACTTCCACTGGAATTTCTTTCGTTTTCAGCGTTTTGTAAGCCTGCGCCGCAGGGTCGAAAAAACTGTATTCTATCGGCGGTATTTTCAGTTTTCCCGCAATACGCGGCACCAACACGGTCTGAAAGGTTTTCGAACCGGAAATTCTGTAATTGCTTTTTCTGATGTTCTGGGACGAAACAACCTCATACTGGCGAAAATTTACGAACGGTGGAAAATCAGGCTGGGTTATAGACGAAATATTCCCTTCCCCCGAAATTTTCACGTTAAGATTAAGCGCTTCCCCGACTTTCAGTTTTTTCTTGGAAACCGTTGCGGCAATTTTGAAGGCGCCGATATCCCCCTTGTAATTTTGTGGTTTTCCCTCGGATGGAAGTTTTTTTACGAGAAGATCAAGCGTGTTCGATTTCAGAATTTTCCTGCGCGGACCTCCTCCGAAAAATCCTTTGAAAAAATCGTCGTCGAAAAAGGACGGGAAAAATGAATCGACAATTTCCAGTTGAGCCGACGGAAAACTGTATTTCCCGGGTTTTACGGGAAAAATTGCGTATTTTATCTCCGTGACATAGTATCTTTTACCTTTCACAACCGTTTGATAATGTTTCGGCGGCGGAAGATCTTCTTTCAGAAAACCGCTGAAATCGGGAAGCGTCAGGTTCGGATTCTGAGCCAGCCCCCTGTCGGAATAGAAGTAAAAAGTATAATAGACGGGTTCTCCGACATAGGCAATCGATTTGTTGAGTTTCTGTTTTATCCAGAAGGATTTCGCAGCCAGCGCTTTATGCTGTTGTTGTCCCTGAACTGGCGCCTTCGACGCAGACGGAGCCGTCACCGTGATTTCTATGGGATTCGTGATGTATGTTTTCCCTTTGAAGTTCAGCCTGAACGCGGGTATCGTGAGTTTCCCCTGCCTTTTCGGAACAAGAACATAATTATATTCGAAAACGGACGAAATCTGACCGTTTACAATCGACACATTTTGCGAGGTTCCGGATGAATAAACATCAAAATCGTTCAGTTTCGGCAGAGAAAGGGACGGCAAGCGCCCGGAACGCCCCTCGATGGAAATCGTCAAAGTCAACTGTTCGTTTATCGAAACTACTCTGCTCGATACTGAAGCGGTAACTTTCAAATCCTGCGCGCAAACGGAAGAAACAAACAACAGGAAACAAACAGCAAATAACCTTTCTCTTTTCACTTTTCTC
>JAGHAK010000024.1 GCA_021161565.1 Elusimicrobiota bacterium
ACTTAAGCCAACACCTCACGGCACGAGCTGACGACAACCATGCAGCACCTGTACTGGCGTCCAGGTTACCCCGGAAGACCCAATTTCTTGGGCTGTCACCAGCATGTCAAACCCAGGTAAGGTTCTTCGCGTTGCATCGAATTGAACCACATGCTCCACCGCTTGTGCGGGTCCCCGTCAATTCCTTTGAGTTTTAGCCTTGCGACCGTAGTCCCCAGGCGGAATACTTAACGCGTTAGCTGCGATACCGATGGAATGGTTACCATCGACATCTAGTATTCATCGTTTAGGGCGTGGACTACCAGGGTCTCTAATCCTGTTCGCTCCCCACGCTTTCGAGCCTCAGCGTCAGTTTAAAGCCAGAGAGTTGCCTTCGCCATCGGTATTCTTCCCGATATCTACACATTTCACCGCTCCACCGGGAATTCCACTCTCCCCTCTTTAACTCAATCCTGCCAGTTTTCCCGACCAACTCTGGGTTGAGCCCAGAGATTTAACCGGGAACTTGGTAGGACGCCTACGCTCTCTTTACGCCTAGTAAATCCGGATAACGCTCGCACTCTCCGTATTACCGCGGCTGCTGGCACGGAGTTAGCCAGTGCTTATTCTGGGATCGATCGATGTTCTTCACCCTAAAAGGAGTTTACAACCCGAGGGCCTTCGTCCTCCACGCGGCGTCGCTGGGTCAGGGTTTCCCCCATTGCCCAATATTCCCCACTGCTGCCTCCCGTAGGAGTCTGGACCGTGTCTCAGTTCCAGTGTGGCCGTTCAGCCTTTCAGCCCGGCTACCCGTCAAAAGCCTTGGTGAGCCGTTACCTCACCAACAAGCTGATAAGCCACAGGCCCCTCATCCAGCGGAACCCCAACGAATCGGGGAACCTTTAAATCAGTCGCCTTTCGACAACCGATTGCCATTGGGTATTAGCCCCGATTTCTCGGGGTTGTCCCCATCTGGACGGCAGGTTACCTGTGTATTACTCACCCGTTTGCCACTCGCCAGCATCCGTTTACCCGAAGGCAAACAGACCTGCTGCCGTTCGACTTGCATGTGTTAGGCACGCCGCCAGCGTTCATCCTGAGCCAGGATCAAACCCTCCAAAAAATTTCAAAGAACAAATTTTCGCCTCAGGTGAAAATCTTAGCAATGGGACTCCGTCCCCTTGAACCCCTGTTTTCTTTCCGGGGTTCCAAAGGGGTATAACCCCTTTGCTAAAAATTCGCCAAAGGCGAATTTTCGCCTTGCGAAAATTTTAGTAAGGGGGACAAATTCCCCCTTAAACCCCCTATTTCTATTCGGGGTTCCAAAGGGGTGGAACCCCTTTGCTAAAAATTCGCCAAAGGCGAATTTTCGATTTAATCCTGTTTTATTTTTTGCGCTTGAAGATTACAAAATCAGAAAAACCCTGTCAAGAGGCAATTTCCCGACGGGGAATTATATCAGTCCTTTTCCAAAAATTTCCGCAGGAGCCTCACTTTCGCGAAAATAAAAATCGAAACTATCAGCACAATTGAAGAAAGAACGACATTGACGAGAACCAAGCCATTTGCCACTTTCAGCTGCTCAATAAAAATTTCTTCCATCTCTCCCCCTTATTTTATCTCAAAATTCCTCTGACGCGATTTCGCGAAGTTTCCGTCGTAATCCGACGCTTCAAGAAAAACCTTGTAACTTCCGCTGGCCAGATTTTTTGCCGAAAGCACATACGGCCTGGAGCAAATGCCGAACCCTGTCGGAATTTCCTCATCATCTCTAAACAGCCGCATCCTTATTCTTTCAATGTCCGCAGAACAATCGGCGAAAATCCTTAAAACCTTTTTCTCCCTCTTCAGGCTTTCGATTTTGACAAAAATCTTCCTGACCGTTGACTCGGGCACGAGTTTTATCGCCAGCGCCGGCGAAAAAAAACTGATGTTTTTTTCGCACACACGCGGCTTCTTCCCTTTGTTGCCAGTAGTGAGAAAAGAATCCTTCTCCTGCGAATCCGACCAGCCGGCGGCAAGCACCGGCGCGAAGGAAACGGAAGTTAAAAGAGGATTGTCGCTCCACAGAGCGACATAATTCGGAACCTTCCGCGAAATTTCTGAAACAGGAATTTCAACCCAAAACCAGCGGCTTTCGCCCACGAAATCAAGCGCCTCATTGTAATCGCCGTCAAGCGGTATTTCCAAATTTCTGGCGAGAAAATACTTTTCATCATCGGAAAAATCAGGGTCCTGCGAAACCGAAGCAAAAAATTTAATTTCGTTCGCGAATTTCTTCTTTTTTTCAAGTTCCTTGATCTGCGCGTTCAGAGCATCTTTTTCCTTGTCAGAGGCCTCAGTGAGTTTTTTCTTTTTCTCCGCAACACGCTGGTCAATGATCTTTTTTATCTGAGCCGGCGTCTTTGCCCGTCCCATTTTAGCGCCCAGAAACGCTCTTTTATATTTTTTAATATCCCGAATAGGCGGGAGTTTCTCTATCCAGCAGTGGTCGTATCCGACATACCAGTTTCCGTTCCAGCCACCGTTGGCAAACAAATCGTATTCGTGCGGACTTGGCAGTTCGGCGACAAAAAGAGTGTCTTCGCCAAAAACGGCAGGAGGCAGAAAAATAAAAAAAAGTAGCGCCGGCAAAAAAAAATTTTTCATTTCAGACAATCCGGCAAAGCGGCGAAATAAGCGACGGCCTTTTCGACCTCAACCAGAGAAATTTTCTCATTTCTCCGATGCGCCTCTTCCGGCGCGCCGGGCCCGAAGCCCGCCACCGGAATTTTCATTTTCGCATATTCGGAAGCATTTGTACAGAATTTCCAGTAATACGGTCTTGGAAATTTTCCAAAAGCATTTTTATACGCCTTTTCGCACATACGTCTGAAAGAACTTTCCCTGGGAAGAACCCATGCGGGACAAAATTTCCCGACTTTTGCCTGCACTGTCGGCGACATTTTGCCAAGAATCTTATTTTTTACGCATTCCGGATCATCCCTTGGGCTTATTCTCACATCGAAAAGAATTTCACAAGAATTTGGGAGAACATTTTTTCCATCGCCGGAGGTTTTAACAATCGTCGGCGTGGCGGAAGCCGGCGGAAACGGCGGCCGCTTTTTAAATTTTAGTTTTCGGGATTTCATAAGCAAATCAGCAGCGGAATAAATCGCGTTGCGTCCCTTTTCGGGCATCGACCCGTGGGCTGGAATCCCCCTGAAAGAAACAAGCATTTCGAATCTTCCCCGCTGGCCCACGGCAAGATTCAGAGAAGACGGTTCCGAAACCAAAGCAAAATTCGGCCTGACTTTCTCATATTTAAGAAAAGTTCTGAAACCGAAACCTTCGTCTTTCTCCTCGGCGGCTGCGGCGAGCAGATAAACGGCAATCCCCGGCTTCGCCTTTATGAAGTTTCCAGAAAAAATAGCCGAGGCGAGCGGGCCTTTATCGTCAACCGCGCCGCGGGCGTATAAAAACCCCTCTCTGATGGTCGCCTTAAACGGCGGATATTTCCACTGGCTGCTGTCGGCTTTAACGGTGTCCGAATGTATGTCATAAACAAGAATCCTTTTACCTGATCCTATTTTTCCCCAGACGCTGCCGCGCGCGGATTTTATGTTTTTCCATCCGTTTTCCCGAAGGGATCTTCTCAGGAAGGGAACAATTTCCGCGTTTTTTCTATCCGTTCTTATTTCTACGAGTTTTTTGAGAAGCGCTAAAATTTCTTTTCTGCCTTTTTTACGCATTGCTCATATTCTCCATCCGCCTCGGAGCGGTTCAGGCATATTTTATCTGACGGAAAATGCGGGATAAATCAGATTTCCGTCGCTTACGAGAACGGAATTTTTCTTCGCATCCACGATAAGCGGATCCGAACAGAAATTTCGCAGAATGGGAATAACATCCACATCCGGCGAAAAAACAAATTTAACATCCTTTATGTCTTCGGCAAACTTCGAATGGACAAGGTTTTTCTGATCGGAAACCCCCATATTGTACATAAACAGCCCTTTGATGGCGCCGTATGTCAGAAGGAAAGCGAAACGAAGCGAATTTTCGCTGTTGTGTGGTGGATAAATCGCGTGTAACTCAAAGATGCCGTTGGAAATTTTCTGAATCGGGCTGAACTCTCTGACCGTTCCCTCCAAAATTTTTCGCGAAACATTTCTGAAAACACCCGACGACTTCACAAAATCTTCCGCGGACACAGAATAAATCGCAGACACCTCAACGCGGCAGAGAAATTTTTCGAGTTCGTCATAATCGGGGATTTCGACAAGAAAAAGTGCTTTGACAGGAATTTTCCAACCAAAAAATTTCCTGACTGCAAAGACAAACCCGCGCGCGGAGACCATTTTCGCGAGGGCGCGGAAAAACGATTCCTCATTGCTGAACCCAACAAGCGAAACTTCGCTTTTTTTTCTCACCGCAATGACGCCGGAAGGGCCAAAATGAATTTCGAAATCCCTGTCATAAAGTTTCAACGGGTCGGTAGTGATTCTCGTTTTCCACACGACGGGTGAAACGGCGTAAACATTGTAATCATTGGATATTGCCGAAAAAACTTTTTCGGGCAGAATGCTTTTCAGTTCTTCGGGATTGACGAACTCGCTTTTGAGTTCCCTGTGAAGCAAAATGCTTCTTGCAAGATTATCTCCGATTCCGGGAAGCGTCTTCAGTTTCTCTATAGAAACCGTGTTAATGTTTATTCCCTCTTTGTACATAATTCCACGGAGACAAGCAGACAAAAACCCAATGATTCTTTTTCCGCTATTTCCACCTATTTTTTATACTTTTTCAAAAGGCCGGTTTTCTCGTTAAATTCGTTTATTTCCTCATCCCATTTTTTGTAGGATTCGAGGCGAACGCTCCAGTAATTTTCGTCATACCACTGCGCATCGAGTTCCTCGACCGTTTTGTTCTGTTGTTCTATCCATGTGAAATATTTGAGGTTGTGCATTCTCTTTTTGTCCCAGTATGAAAGTTCCAGCATCAAATCGGTTCCGAGTTCGGCAAGACTGGCCTCAAAATCCCTGCCAGCGTCAAGTTCCGTGTAGGGGCCGTGCTCCTCGTGGAGTTCCTTCAGACGCGACTGGTAAAGTTCCATTGAATCCGTGGCAACCGTAAAGATAATGTCGTTTTCGTTCATCTCATAATATTTCGCCATCTTTATGGCTCCGATTAAATTCGCAACGGAAGAAATTCCGAAAAGGTCGAGTTTGTCCACGATTTCCGGGGGGACCTTCATTTTTTTCAAATACTTTCTGCCTTCCGGCTCGTTGAAAAGCCGAATCATCCTCACGCATTTGTCATCATCTATATCGACAACCATATCCATATTTTTCAAATTGTGAATCCACGGCACGTGCTTATCCCCGATGCCCTCTATCCTGTGCCCTCCGAAACCGTTGTAAAGAAGGGTCGGACACTGCCACGCCTCTCCCGCGCCGACTTTAACCGCCGGATAAAGTCTTCTCAGCCACTCTGCGCATCCGAGGGTGCCTGCGGAACCCTGCGTCAGGAAAAGCGCCGAAAAACGTTGATTTCCTTTTTTCTCCTTCTGAAAGACCTCATCCATCGCCCGGCCTGTGACAGCATAATGCCAGATTGCGTTTCCGATTTCGTCAAACTGATTAAGAATCACGATTTCGTCGCCTCTTTCTCTTTTAAGTACGTGGCATTTGTCGTAAATCTCCTTGACATTGCTTTCGACACCGGGGGTTGCGAAAATCTCGGAGCCAACCGTCTTCAGCCATTCGAATCTTTCCTTCGACATCCCTTCAGGAAGAATCGCTATTGACGGGCAGGCGAGAAGATAGGAATCATACGCACCGCCGCGACAGTAATTTCCGGTCGAAGGCCACACGGCTTTTTGAGTTGTCGGGTCAAACTCTCCGTTTATCAGGCGGCTTACAAGAGGCCCGAAAGTCGCTCCAACCTTGTGCGCGCCGGTCGGGAAAAATTTTCCAAGCAAAACAATAATCCGCGATTTAACGCCGCTCAATTCTTTCGGAATTTCCAGATAATTCACCCCGTTGAAACCGCCGCCGAATTTGACGGGCTCGTTTTTCCAGGTGATTCTGAAAAGATTTCTCGAATGCAAATCCCATAGACCGATATTTTTTAATTCATCCTTTATTCCCTGCGGAATTTTTTCGGGATTGTACATTTGCTCATAAGTCGGAATAATAATGTCCCTTTCCCTGCATCTCCTGATTGTGTTTTCCAAAACCTTCTTCTTGTCTTTCTCCACAGCATCCTCCTTTCAAATCTCCAAAAGCTGTGAAAATGATAGCAATTAATCCAGGTTTTTTCAACCCGCTGTTACTACTTCGTCGCAACTTCTGCCTACCTCAAAAGGCGGGCGGGGTTAACGCTCTTTTTTCCACAATTTATTTACTGAGTTCGTTGTAGTAGTTTTCAAGCAAATCCCTGTATTTCTCGGGCTGCGACGTTTTCTTCGCCTTGTTTATCTCTTCGAGAAGCGCGTCGTATCCGCTTTTGCCGCTTACAGGGATTTCGAAATTCCTTTCGCTGAAACCGGATGCGCCGCCGAACGATGTTCCACCCGAAGACGGAGCAAATCCGGGAATAGCGGAAGGCTTGCCACCCGGCAGAGAAAAAGACATAGAAGAGAATTTGCCCGAGATTTTTTCAAGCCAATAAAGAGCCTTTTCCTGAGCGGCCGCCGCCTCGGAAGGATCGAATACGGAAAGAGCGTTCGATGAATTGTCCATCTCCCGGCGCGCTTTTTTCACATCGGAAATCAATTCGTCCGGAAACTGCGCCGACTGTCTCCACAAATTCATAATTTTCCGGGCAAAATCGTCCGTCTTTGATGCATTGATTTTCTGGCTTGCGGAGATTTTAAGCATAAAATCTTTTTCAGTAGCGCTCAATTCGACAACCGGCGTGCTTTCATAAATATCAAAAAAATCCCGAATGTCTTTTGATAATTTCCTGATTGCCGAAGCGGTCCGGGTGCTGACTGAAAAATCCGCGATTCCATTCAGAGCCGATTCTGTTTTTTCGAGGGGATTCTGCCAGTTAAAGCCTTTTTCGAGAAACCTGCCCGAAGCATCAGAAGCATTTTTGTAAATATCCGCCAGCCGACGGTAAATTTTTCCAACGTTTTTTCCAAAAAACATCCTTCTTTTTCGCCACAACTCATCCGTCCGACGGGAAATATCTTTTATTTTCTCTCCTAAAACTTCCGCTTTTTTAACAGCGGATTTTTCCATCAATTCGTCAAAATCCGCAAGAACGCTTTTCGTCTGCGAATAAATCATTTTCTGCCGCGAAATTATCTCGTCGAGACTTCTATCCTTCTGCGAAGGAAATTCCGCAGGTGGAGGGACTTTGCCGACTGCGCTTTTCAATTTTCTTCTCATATCTTCCAACGCCCTCAAAAGTCGCTTCGCCTCTTCGAGCGCCTGTGCGACATTCCCAGCCGACAGAGCGGAATTGATGGACGAAAGAATATCCATCGGCTTGTCAAAATCGATTTTTTTCACAGAATCTGCATTGACAAATTCCTCGGGGAGATTTTTCGGCATATTTCTTATTGTGTCTGCTATCTCCCTCATAAGACCGCTTATTTTTTCCGCAAGTTTTTTGAGTTCTCCTATCTGGGACGGGGCCGGATTCGAAGCGAGGAACTTCTCCATTTTTCCGGCAAGGGACGAAGTCTCGTCTCCGAGAGAACTCACATTGTCCATCGCGCTTCTTTTGTACAGGTCCTCGCTGATGAGCGAAAGCCTCTCAAGCGCGGAAAGAATCTCATTCTGCTTCGCGAAGCCCTCTTTTATTCTGCCTTTTGCGAATTCGGCCACCGCTTGCCTGCTTTTTGCGGCAACATCCTCCAGCGACCTGACAATGCCGTCATATTCAGAAACAAAAAAACTGTTCGTCAGAGGGTCCTTTTCCATATCCGCAACCGCAGAGGAAACCAGGTCAGCGAGTTTTCTAACGCTTTTTTCAATTTTCTCCTGACGCAAGCGGACTTCCTCAAGCGGGATTTTATCCCTGTCTGACAAAAGTCGGGCCTGTTCCGCGTAGCGCACAAAAATATCGTCTTTTATGCGCTTCTGCTTATCCATTATCTTTTTGTGGGAAAGAATAAAATCGTTTCCGGTCAGCATCAAAACGGCGCTTTTTCCTTTGTGTCTGCCTCTGTCCACTGCTTCAATCCAGAAACTCAACCGCTCGGGCCCTTCAAGCATCACAGGAACCCGCCATCTGAAAATGCCGCGTTTCTTTTTGACATAACCCGAAAAAATTTTTTTCGAATTTTTTTTGTGGCCGTCTTTTCTCCACACAAAGTAAACAGACTCAACTCCAAAATCATCCTCCGCCCACCATTCTACGGGCAGTTCCTCGAAAACCGAGCTCACCGCAAGGTCGGTTGAGGGAGAAACAATTTCCGCGGCCGGGGGCATATCCTCTATTATCTCTATTGGCCATTTTACCGGCGACGTCGACTTTACGAAATTGGCGGAAGTCAAATCCGCCTGCCAGAATCCGTCGCCACGCACAAAAAAAACTCCGGAAGCGGAGTTTCCTTTTACCGACATCCTGACCGATTTCCGCAAACCCGACCTGCGGGAGACAAAAATGCGCGCGTGTCGCAATGGAGTGTCCGCCTTTAACTCGACCCGCACCATTGTTCCGATGAAGGCGGAAATCCCGCCGTAAGCCGATTCGACAGGCGGCAGATTGAGATATTCCGGAAACTTCAGAATAACTTTTCGGGAAACGACCCTGGGCCTTTCGATTATTTTCACCGCGTACACGGGAGTCTTTAAATTCTTCCACCCGAACCTGATTTTAAAAGGTTCGGCCGCGCGGGCAATCTCGAACGAAAAACCGTTCGCCGTCCTGATTGGCTTTCTCTTCCCCCACCCGTAACCGCCAAACTTCACGAAAACAACCGGACTGATTTTCCTCTTCGGATAAATTTCAGCCCGCCATTCTTCGCCTCTGACGGCAAAATTCTCCATTTTTATGTCCATAAACTCAAAAATATTCGCCTCGCGGGGAAACAGAATTCTCCGAGAACCTTCGGGAAAGGCGAGCAGGAAAAGAATTTCAAGCGACAGAAAAATAAACTTCCCTGCGTTAAGACGAAGCAGTCGAAAAATCTTAAACCTCGAAATTGCCGTTATCGCCTTCTTTCTCTCTTCGTCAATCAACTGCCGCGAAATTCCGTAACTGACGAGTTTTCCCTCCGTTCTTTCGAGATCGTAGGCGCTGACAATTTCCCGCCCAATTCTCTCGCAAGTTTGCTTTCTGCCGCCAAAAACGGGAATCAGGCGGAAAGAAGCCCTGACCAGATAAAAACCTGCCGTCGAAACGAACAAAATTGTCCTCAGGGGAAAATTCATCGGCAAAAAATGGTCAATCACGACCAGCAGACAAATCCAAATTCCGAAGCCGAAGGAAACATCGACCGCCAAGGCAAACAAATCCGAAAAAATTCTCAGAATGTGCAATTTAAAAATCGCGGCGCGGACGGTTTTCATCTGAGGTTCTGCCTCCACCACTTGAGGCCTGCGACAATAACAAGCAGAAAAACGAAAAACGGGGTTCGCGCGGGATGATAAAATCTTGCCTTATTCTCGCTTTTCAGAAATTCCCCGCCAAAAGACCTCCATGACACGAATTTCCCCCCGCTCACTCCGGATATACTTTCAATGGTCGAGAAATCGCTGCGTGTGTCGGATATTTCTATATCCTTCTTCCCCACACTAAATTCAAAACCGTAGCGCGCGCGAGTCCTACCCTTCTCCTTTAACTCTAAAACAACCCGATGTTTTCCCGGAGTTTCGAGATTTTTTTCCACAATATAAAGATTTCTTTTCCTCAACTGCGCAGACAAAAACTGCTCGCCGGATGGCGTGTAAATTTTTGCCGAGAGCCTGCCTTTCGTCTTTGGCTTTACGCTCACCGACAATTCCATTTTTTCGCCGACAAGATATTTCTTTTTGCCCATCACGGAAATTTCGTCCAGAAGCGGCGATTTTGTAAGCCACATAACGGAATTTCTGAAAAATTCCTGATAAAAATATCCGAGTTCCACCTTGCCGAAAAATATCCGCCACAAATCATTTGTGAGAATAACAATCACCCTGCCCCTGCCCGCAGAGCCGGCCACAGCCACAGGCAGGCCGCTTTTTGTGCCAAGAAGCGTCCGCGCGCCTTCGCGAAGGCGCGAAACCCGGTTCAAACCGTTTAAATTCACATCAGCGACGCCTTTTATTTCCGATATAAACGAGGTTATCGGATGGTCTGGGAAAACCTTCAGAAAAAAATTCTTCTCTTCAAAAACGTTTCCGGCACCGACGACAACAGGCAAAATCTTCCCAAGCGGGCTTTTTATGTAATTGCCGCCTTTGAAAACATTTTCGCCGCCAATCAGCATAAAACCGCCTCCCTTCCTGATGTGTTCGGCGAGTGGCTTCAAATAGGACTCCGGCATAAAACGCCTGTAATCGAAATTAAGCAGAATAACAAGGTCGTAGCCATAAATATCTTTCAGAAAAATTTTTCTCACGGGAAAGGGAATGAGAGAAAGTTTGTTGTCCGGAAACGGTATGTAATCCTCGGGATTTCTCAAAATGACGAACGAAGTCAAATCTATTCGGGGGTTCGATTTTATAAAGGCGCGGATATATCTGTATTCCCATCCCGGGCGGCCGCTTATAAAAAGCGCTTTTATCCTCGATTTGAAAACAGGCATTCTGAAAACCGCAGTATTGTTGTCAGGCTCCGAATCCAAAGGAAGGACATCTACACTAAAACGCATATTTTTCCCGTGACCGACCGGCACAAAATCGAGGTCGATTTCCTTTTCGCTTTGATGAGGCGCAAAATCCACTTCCTTTTCACATAATTTTTTCGCACCTTGAAAAAGCCGAAGTTTCACCGATGGGACATTTCCATCCTTTCGCACTTTTATTTTCGCCGTTTGCGAAATGCCCTCAAAAGCGTTTTGGGGAAAACTCACGATTTCCACCGAAACATCGGTGCCCGAAGGCTCGCCCATCCCAACGCTAAAAACCGGTTTTGAAACATTCAGTCGCGTAGGCAGATTCTGCCTTCCGTCGGAGAAAAGAAGAATTTCGGCTCCTGGAGGCGAAATCCGCGAGACTTCGTTCACCGCTTTTCTTATGTCTGTCGCAGCCGCCGCGGCGGAAACCGCAAAAAACTCTCTTTCACTCAGCGCTTTTATATCCGCGCCGAAAGAATAGAACTTCAGCCTGTATCTTTTTTTTAGCTGCGCGAGATTGTCTCTCAAAAGTCGCTTCGCCTCCTCCATCCTGGAAATCTTTCCCTGCCCGACGGGCTCCGCCATACTCAAGGACGTATCCAGCAGAACGCAAAGAATCTTTTTCTCCAAAGGCGACGTTTTTCTGATTGCCGGATTGCCGACGAAAAAAAACAGCAGGGCAAGAAAAAGAACGGAAAAAAAATCCAGACCTTTTTTAACCGTCAAAAAGAAAACCACAACAAAAAAAACAACAGCCAAATTGCTCACCATGATTTTAATTTCCGCTCTATGAATTTCCTGTGGATTATGTCCTGCTTGTATGTCCCCGTCAGGGAATACATTATTATATTGACCGTCAATTTCATCGCTTCGAGGCGCTGAGATTCTCCGCCCGGCGAACATTCATAGAGAAACTTCCCCGATTCGTCCCGCGCCCACGCGCCAAGAAGGTCGTCGCGGCAATAGACAATAACCCATCTGCCGTCTTTTTTTATCCCCCACAGATAGGGACTTACGGCACATCTGCCGGCAACTTTCGGCTTCAGGTAGAACGATTTGAAAATGACATCGTCGGGCGGGATTTTTTCGAATTCCAGAAACGGAAAAATCTTGCGGGCAAGCCTCTTGGCGGAAACAAAAAAATCGTCAACCCCGTAGTTTGCCGCCTCGTCTATCAGAAGAAAACCGCCGGAGTTAAGATGCCG
>JAGHAK010000144.1 GCA_021161565.1 Elusimicrobiota bacterium
AATTTTTTACTGTTTTTATAATTCCTCGTCTCATTCCTGACAATCTTATAAAATACATTCCTCATAGCAAAAAGGAAACATTGGAATTTTCTTGAAAATTCCAATGTTTTGAATTATAAAAAAACTTTACCTCAATAGCAACAGCCCCAATTACTATTTACCCCGCCCTCTATGCTGCAATTTTTATTCATAAATTTTGATTTCATCTCCTTCTTTCATTTTTCAACTAAATCTTCCTAAATGGCTTAGAGGGCGGGGTTTACTGCTTATTGCTACTTGCTGTTTATTTCCACGAATTTGGCAATGGAACGGTCGTATGTCTTCTCAACATCGTCGGGGAAAAAACAGGCGGGAAGTTCCCCCATACGTCTGTGATAAAGAATGCATTCGCAGCAGATTCCCTTTCTGGGGCAGGGTTCATAGGTGCAGTTGCAATTGCTCAAATTTTTCTTTTCGTTGCATTGTCTCATTTCTCCTCCTTTTCGCAAATCCTTTTATACGGGCAGATTCCGCATTTTACCGAGGGAACTCGGGCAAAATCGAAATTCTTTATTCCGTCCAGAATTTTTCTCAGCCTTTTTTCCGTCTGGGACTCAGGCATAATTTTCACATCTGAGACTTTGCCAGAAAAGAGAAAGAAAAGACCGAGTTTTTTCACAGGGGAAAAACCCAGCACTTTCCCGCAACCGAGAGCGTACACATTCATCGTAAATTCATACGGCGCAACATCAGGAACTTTGTTCGTTTTATAATCGTAAATTTCAAACCCGCTGGAGACCTTTTCGATTCTGTCTATCGTTCCCTTGATAAGAAATTCGCCAAATTTTAAGTTGAAAATCACCTCTTTCGCAAAAGGATTCTTTGTGAACGGTGACCTCAAAAAGTTGGAAATCATTTTTTCGGCCTCAACCCTGCGTAAAGAAAGACCCGAAAGAGCCGAAAGAACTCTTTTTCTGAAATTCTCCCTGCCGCCAAGTTCCCCGAAAAATTCAATCGCCTGGTGAAAAACATTCCCCGCTTCGGCGAAACTGCGGGATGAAGCCGTCGGAACTTTCAGAATCTCTCCGTAAAAATACTTCCGTGGGCAGAAATCATAATGCGAGATCTCGGTGACCGTAAAGCCGTTTTTCAGTTTCCATTCGACAACGGATTTCTCCGAAAAGACAGGCGAAGTTTCAAAATCGGAAAAAACGGGTATGACCGAGGCTTTCGAAGATGCGACAGAGGCGGATCTTCCGCCGAAATTGGTTTCTAACTCTGCGACATTCGAAAATTCCGGATTCAATTTCGCAGAGTCCTTCACAAAAATGTCCAAAATCGGGCTAATTTTGTCCTTTTTGCTGAAACTTCCGAGAAGAAAAAGATTCTCTTTCGCCCGCGTGCAGGCCACATAAAAAAGCCGCCATTCCTCAGCAGAGACTTCCGATTTTACATTTGTCTTTTTTTTCGGCAGATCATAAATTCCATTGGCTGTGACATCCCAGGGAAGGTCTCTTCTCGATGAAGCGGGAAACTGCGACTTTGTTATGTTAGCGACAAAAACCACCCGGCGCTCCAGCCCTTTTATTTTGTGTACTGTGAAAATTTCAACGCAGTCACCAGGATTTAGCGTTGCCTCGCTTTCCACAATACCCTGCATTTGAACGGAAGTCTGGTATTTCACGAACCCCGACAGCGACGGAGATGGCACATCCCCTTCATATTTTGCCGCAAGTTCGAGAAATTTCTTTAGATTGGCAAATGCTCTTTCCCTGTGCGGAGACTGAAAATTTTCGTTTATCCAACTCGCGAAACCGCATTTCGCGACGATGGCGAGGATTTCCCGATAAACCGAATGCTCTTTCATCCAGCCGAATTTGTCAATTATGAAAATGACCCTGTCTTTTTTGACGTTTTTTTCGGGTTTATACGCGAGAAATTTTTCGAAAAGAGAAGCCCCTTTTTCCCTCGAAATTTCGTAAATTTCCTGCGGGGAGAAAGCAATCATCGGGCTCGAAAGAAAATCCAGAAACGCGATATCGTCCGTGGGCGTGGCTACCGCTTTCACAAGCGCGAGAATCTGCTTTATCTCCGGTCTGTCATAAAATCCGCCGCCGGCGGTGGTGATAAAAGGAATGCCACGGTGTCTTAAAACAGCCTCAAAATCGGAAACCGCTGTTTTTAAACTGCGCAGCACAATGGCAAAATCCCCGTATTTCAGATTCTTCTCCCTTTTCAGGCTCTCTATTTTATCGGCGATATATCGCGCTTGTGAAATTCTTCCATCGCACAAAACGATTTTCACATTAACTCCGGCGGGAGCCCCCGGCGCGGGAGCAAGAGGCTGGAACCGCGAAACTTTCCGCATAAACGCGTTGACAAAAGAAAGAATTTTTTTGCTGCTTCGCCTGTTTACATCCAGTTTTTTCAGATAATCCGCTTTCTCTGCGATTTCGTATATGTTTTCCGGCGCGGCGCCGCGGAAGGAATAAATCGACTGGTTAAAATCCCCGACGACGCATAAAAATTCGGGGGAAATCTTTCTGAATATCTCCGCCTGCAGAGGACTTGTGTCCTGAAATTCGTCTATAAAAACAAACCTGTACTCTCTTCTAATCGCAGCAGCAATATCTCTGTTGGCAAGGAGTTTCAATGTTTCAAAAAGAAGTTGCGGAAAATCCAGCACCGCATTTTTTTTGAGTTCCGCCACAAAAACCTCATAGACCGTTTTCAGGAAAACGAGAAAGTCTTCTCCGAGACTGCATTCCATTTTCAGGACATCAGCAGGGGAAATTTTCATATAGCGGAATTTCTCCAATATCTTGTAAATTTTCTTCTCATCCCCAGCGACCGGGTCTATTTCCTTCAGCGGATATCTATCCTTTACGCTCGCGAAAATATGCTTAAAAAAAATTTTTTCATAGCCTTCCGACATCATCGAAAATTCGGAATCCATTTCCGCCCTGAGGCAGAATTTTCTCAAAACTTTCCTGCAGAAAGAATCGATCGTAAAAATCTGGAAATATGGAAGAACATCCGGAGCCGAAAGCGCAGCGGCGATTCTGTTTTTCATTTCCTCCGTGGCTTTTATCGTGAAAGTCACTGCGAGAATCGATTTCACCGCATCTTTCACAGAATACCCTTCCCTGATGAGAAACCTGACTTTCTCGACGAACTGCCTCGTCAAAAAAGTCGTCTTTCCCGTTCCAGCGCCCGCCGTGGCGACAACAACGCCCTTTGTAATGATTTTACCATCCGGCAGATTTGTCGCTTTCGTCATTTGCCAACCTCTGTTTTTTGCCAGACATTTTTCGCGGTTTCGCAAATGTATTTGTATTCGCAGTTGTAACAGGCCGTCGAACGCCCATCAGGAAATATGTCTCCTTTTTTTATTTTTGAAACGGCTCCGCGGACTTTTTCAAGCATTTTCTCCGACACCTCCAAAAATTCCCCCTCATCCAGCGAAATTTTTTTCGGATAATCCTCCGGGATTTCCCTGTCGGCAATCCAGAAAATCGAAATTTTTTTCGCCTCAGGCGTGGCAAAAAAATATAAAGGAAGAGCCACAATTTCACCCCTAAATATTCTGCTTTTGAAACTTTTTTCCTTGAATTTCTTTCCCACCGAGGTTTTGTAATCTATTATTTCAAAACCATCGGGCAATTCGTCAATCCTGTCTATCCTTCCCGTTATTGTAATCCCATCCCCATCCTCAAAAAGAGGGAATTCAATTTCCTTCTCGGTCGCAGTAACGCGAAAAACTTCCGCGAAAACATATCTTTCCATAAAACTTCTGTAAAATTTTTTCCAGCACAAATAAGTGAACCTGTCCGGAAACCTTCCGGCGGAATATTCTCGTTCGAAAATTCCGTCGTAAATTTCAAGAAGGCGTTTCTTCATTTCTTCCGGATGACCCGGCGTTCTGAATTCCCCGTGAAAAACTCTCAAAACCTCGTGAATTATTTTTCCACTGAGGGATGCGACCGTGTCAGCGCGCCGCACCGAAACGATATTTTCTATAAAAAAAACGAGCGGGCACTTCAAGTAATTTTCAATCGCCGAAGCGGACAGTCTCTTCGGCCTGAAATTGATGCGGGCGGGAAAACCGGCAACCTTCAGAACGGGTCTGTGGATGTCTTCCAGCCCGCTTCTGGTAATCGGATGGGCGGCAATATCAGGAAACTTCTCCTTCAGATACATAGAAACGGCGTCTTCCCCAGAGGGCGTTTTTCTGAATGTGATGAATGTCTTTTCCGTGGCGCAGTTTATCGCAGATTCGAAAATTCTTCTTTCCGTAAGATAGTGCGCGTCCTCGGATTCTTCCTTCCTTATAAACGCATTTTCCGAAAACTTCCGGGGAAAATTCCCTTCCATAACGCCCATAACGAAACAAAATCTGAAATGACTTCCCTTCGCCTGATGAACGGTCAGAATTTTCACAGCGCCGGGATTTTCTCCGAGATACTCGACTCTCGAAAAAGCCCTTTCCATATCCCATAACAGCGAAACAAGCGACGGGAAATCCTCGAACTGCGCAAAAGTCGAAATGTTTTCTATATAATCGAAAAAAAATCCGAACAAACGGTTCATAACAATCGAATTCTTTATTTTCCCGGGAATGCCCGATAGTTCAAACAGGGCAAAAAACTTTTCGCGGACACTCAAACCTTTTTCAATTATCTTGCGCGCGGAGGTTAGCACTTTATCCAATTTTTCTGCGACAGGAATTTTTTTCCCTGCATTGAAATCAGAAATTTCGCGGGGCGTAAATCCGAATACAGGAAGAGACAAAACCTGACCCAAATCGAATTTTTCGCTCATCGCGCAGACCCAGAAAAGAAAGGCGAGATATCTGACAAACCACGGCTTTTTAAAAAAAGGCGCCCCGGATGGCGTCTGAACAGGAAAGTTCCTCAACTGCGAGAAATCCTCCAAAAATTTCACTTCTTCGGCGATATCCCTGACAATAACGGCAATGTCGCTTTTCGGAACGCCGGATGCGACAAGTTCCCTTATTTTCCCAAAAACCCAGTTTGCCTCGTCGAAAATTCCGCCGAAAAGCCGAATTTCGGTTTCGGCAAAATTTTTTCTTTCGAAAACCTTCTCATCGCCGGCAAAATTTTCCTCAAGGATTTTCCTGTTTCTTTCCGCATCAGCGCCGAGAAATCTGTAAATGCCGCTGTTTTCGTTGCCTGCGATAAAAACGCCCTTCAGCCCAGCCGCTTTCCTCGAAAGTTCGAGAAATATTTCTAACTCCCTAATATTCATATCCTCCCAACCGTCGAGAAAAAGATACCGCACATATCCGAAAACACCTCTGCGCGCGATTTCAAGGCAGTATTCCTCGACATCCCTCAAATCGAGAAGGTTCCTTTTTTTCAGTTCTCTGTTGTAACGGTTCAAAATCAGAAGAATTTCGCTGCCGGGAGAATAACCCTCTTTTGAAATTTTATAGTTGTCTATAAAATCCATAATCTCGGAGATAAAACCAGAAGAGGAGCAAACCGGCCTGAATTTCGAGAGATTTTTTTCGACTTCAGGAAGAGTCAGGATTCTTCTTATAAAAATCTCCTCGTCTCTTCCCGAAAGAATTTTGAAGTTGGGATTCAAACCAAAGAAAAAGTAATGCTTTCGAACCGCCCATTTGGAAAATCCGGAAAAATTGTCCACACGAAACTCGCCGTAACCGCGGGGATAAACGGTGCGCAGTTTATCCGTGAATTTATCCTTTGCGGACAGCGGGCAGAAAACGAAAATATCCGACGGCGAAACGCCGTCTTCGAGCAGTCGGCGGAATTTCTCCGCGAGAAACTCCGTTTTCCCGCTGGGGGATTCCCCGAGAATTCTCAAAATTTCCGGATTCAAAAAACGATTCTACTTTTTCTTATGACGCTGTTCTTTGCGCCTTTTTTTGAATTTGTGTCTTTTGACTTTTTTAAGTTTCCTGCGACGACCCTTCACAAAGCCCTCCTTTTTCGATGAATAATATCGCTATTAAAATTCCGGCGGAATCAATCAAAATATCTCCTAAATTGCCGTCTCTGTTTGCCACAAATGTCTGGTGAAATTCATCGCTTGCGGCGTAGAGAAGAGAGGCGAAACCTGCAAGAAAAAACGTTTTTGAGTGCGAAATGTCGAAAGTTTTTCGCAGGCCAAGAACAAGCAGAATGCACAAATAAGCGAATTCGAACATATGGGCGCACTTCCGCAAAATAAAATCCCAGAATCCGAGGCCCGTTGAAATACCGGGAATGGAAGAAAAAAAATAAATCAGCCGGGCCCAAAAAATCGCCGCAAACCAGTAAACCCACGCCATCAAAAACCTATCTTCCTTTCTTCGGACGGGGAAACGCTGCCGAAAGAACCCTCGTATCTTTTTATATTTTCCGAAAGCGCTCCCACAAACCTTTTGACATGGGCTGGGGACATCACGATTCTCTTCACGACTCTCGCGGCGGGGCGCTGAGGCTGAATGAAAGCGAAATCGAAAACAAATTCCTCTTTCGTGTGGCTGATTAACACAAGATTGGCGTATAAACCCTTCTCTTCTTCAGGACCTATTCCTATCTGGATTTTCTTTTCCTCGCTCATAACTCTTCTTACCTCCTTCGTTTTTTTGTCCCACCTTGTATAAATGTGCGAACCTTTTCTGTAGCGGTTTATGTCAGACACAATACTTTTTACTCTCCAGTTTTTTCATTTCGCGTGCAAGCGCGGGGGACCCTTTCAAAATATCCTTCGCTATTTTTTTGCCGAATTCAACGCCCGGCTGGTCAAAAGCGTTTATCCCAAACAATTCTCCGCAAATTGCCGTGGAAACCTCAAAAAAGTAAAGCAACTGTCCAATATGGAATTCGTTCAACATTGGCAGACTTAACGACAGAAACGGCCTGCCGCGTTTAAGAAGAGAAAACTTCGTTCCGTATTCTTCCGCTTTCAGAAGTTGCCCGAGAGTCTTTCCGCCAAAGACAAAATCCGAAATCTTCGGGATTTTTACATCTTCGAAACCGCCGACCGAGACAAAGGTCACAACTTTGTCAGGGGGACCTTCCGCGTAAAGCTGAAGTTGCGAATGCTGGTCGGTGACGCCCTTCGCTTTCACAGGGGTTGGCCCCACAAAAACATCGCGCCCTCTGGAGTTTTTCCTTTTTCCGAGCGATTCCGCCCACAACTGGACAAACCAGTCGGAAACCGTTTTCATTCCTTCCCAGTAAGGCATCAAGACATCTATTCTTCTGCCTCTCCCGTAGAAAATGCGGTGAATCGCAGCATAAAGCGCCGCCGGATTCGACTCCAGAACGGATCCGAAACAAACCCTGTCCATAGATGCGGCGCCGGCGAGAAGATTGTCGATATTTATGCCAGCGGAAGCGGCGGGAACAAGCCCCACCGAGGAAAAAACGCTGAACCGCCCGCCGACATTGCAGGGAATGGGGAAAGAAACGAGGTTGTTTTTCTCGGCAAAATTACGCAAAAAACCTTTTTGCGGATCGGTTGTGACAATGAGTCTTTTCTTCCAGTCGTCCCCGAAGGATTTCCTGAGTATTTCTTTGACAATCGAAAATATGGAAATCGTCTCCGAAGTTGTGCCCGATTTCGTGACCACATTGAAAATTGTCCTCGTAAAAGGAACCCTTTCGAGAACGCCTTTAACAAATTCAGGCGATATGTTGTCCGCGACGAAAACGGAAAGCCATCCCCTGCGGGCAGAACCCGGCATAAAATTATAGAAAGGCGGCTTCAGGCAATCGAGGAGAGCGGAAGTGCCGAGGGCTGATCCGCCGATGCCAAGAACCACCATGGAATCGAATTTTCCTCGCAGATTCGCGGCGTAACTTTTGATTTTTTTCGCGGTTTCTCTGTCATACGGAAGGTCGGCAAATCCTACTTCGCCCGATTTCCTCCGGCGCAGAAGCCTTTTCACGGCGGTTTTAACGACAGTTCTCATTTTCCGCAATTTCGCTTCGGTTATCCCGTTTTTCCCTATAATATCGCTCATCGCTCCTGAATAGTTCAGCGTAATTCTTCTTTTCGTGTCATTTTTTCTCATCCCCTGCCTCCGCTATCAAAAACACATCCGCAAAATATGTGACAACGCCTTCCACCAGATGCCCTGCAAGAGCCTCCCCTCCTTCCAGCCCCATTGTCGCGTGAAGATGGACTTTACCGCCGGTGACATTGCCGGTTGAGAGAAGTTCCGCCTTTTTGTCGAATTTTCTGGCAAAATGGTCGGGGGGTATTTTCTCCGAATTCTGATAAATTGTAATCAGTTCGAATTCGCGAAGCGCCCCGACGCAGGAAACCACCGCCGCATTTTTTATTCCCTCTGCATCGAGTTTCCTTTCAAGAGAAGCGACAAGTTTTTTGCCCTCCTCAATCCTGATTTTCACAAGTTTCAAAATTCAGCGTCCCCCTTTATCTGCAAAAACTTGAGTTATTATACTAAATTTGATATGTCTTGTAAAAAAACTTGCAAAAAAAAGAAATTTTGGGTAAAATAAAACAATGGCTAAAAAAATCGCTGTCAGCAAAATTCTCATCTGCGACGACTCGGAACAGACGAGGATAATGCTTCGTTCCGTTTTTTCGAACGAAGGTTTTGTCGTCCTCGAGGCCAAAGACGGCGAAATGGCGCAGGAGATGGCGGAGAAGCACAAACCCGACCTCATAATTATGGATATCGTTATGCCAAAGCAGGACGGAATAACCACGATAAAAAACCTGAAAGCAGGCGCTGACACCCACGACATACCGATAATCGTAATCACCGGAAAATCCGCCATAACGGAACTGCTGGAAGACGAAAGAGAAAACATCGAAGCGGTTTTCGAAAAACCTTTTCCTCTGAGAGTTCTCAGGGAAAAAGTGTCGAAAATTTTCAATGAATAGAATCTTTTGTTGCAACTTCTGCGCAGAATACAAAGAAGCAGGGCGGCAACGAAAGATTAAAAAGAGAAGTTCTTCCTTTTTTTGCGAAAAGGTAAAAAATCCTTTTGGATTGCGAACAAAGTTCGCAATTCATTCTGTCTTGTTTTTTTTTATTTTCTCCTGCTCTCTCATAGCGCAGGATATTGAGACAGCAAAAAAACTCTACAAAGCGGGAAATCTGAAGGATGCGGCAGGCCTGCTCGAAAAAATCTATCAGAAGAAAAAAAACGTGGAAGTCAAAAAACTTCTCGTAAATGTTCTCGTCGAACTCGGGATAGACCTCAGTTTCAGGCAGCAGTACAAAGACGCGGCGCTCGCGTTTGGGCGGGCAAAGGAACTTTCTCCCGACGACAAGGCGATAACGGATTTATTCGACACGGCGAAGGAACTGGCTCCCTATCAGAAACCCGCCAAAGCGGAAAAAGAAAAATTTGCCCCCCAGAAAAAACCCCCGCCGGCTGGAACAAACGCAAACGAACGAAAAGAACTGATTGAAAAACTTCAACTTCTTGTGCGCGTTTTCGAAAAAACCGCTAACAGGGAACTGAAGACCCAGAAAGGCACACTAAAAAAACTTGACCAGATCATAGAAAGCCAAAACAGATCCGGCGAAACGATAAAAGAGGCTATCACAAAATCAGGAAAAACCTTCACGCAGACGATTATCTTCTACAGCACCGTTCTCGGCGCTGCGGTTCTTCTTTCGCTGGGCATCATAATTCTTATCGTCAGAGCAAATCTGACAAAGAGGAACATACTCCTTGAACAGTTGAAAGAAGCGAAAGAGGCGCTCGCCTCCCGACAGATAAAAAAAGTGCCGCTGGTCGAAGGGGTGTCCGAAGGGAAATTCGGCGATATTGAAATAATCGAAGCGGAACTTTCCAACGAGGACACAACCGAAACCTCGGTGGCTCAGAATCTTCTGAAACCATTTCTAAACGATCCTGACATAAACACCAGAACAAGGGCGATTCGCGCCCTCAACAAATACAATCCCGACGAGGCGCGCAAACTTATACTTGACCTCGCGAAATCCGACGAGCCCGAAAAGAAAACAGCGTTTTGCAAATTGTCTGCACTTATCCCCGCCGAAAAAGCGGTCGCCATAATTTCAAAAATGGCAGACGGCCCCAATCCCGCGGTAAAAAGAGAATGCCTGAGGACACTCGCCGAAATGAACAATTTGGAAATTCCGCAAAATCTGAAAAAGAAAATCAGAGAAATTCTTGAAATAAAAAAACAGGACGGGCAGGACGAATGGATAATAACCTGAGTATTCACGACGAAGAAGTAAAATCGCTGCGGAAGCAAATCGAAATTCTCGCATCCCAAAAGGAAATTCTCGCGCGGCAGCTGGAAAAAATAAAAAACGAAACAACCGCGATTCGCGCGGAATCCGGCAAAAAAATCGCGAAACTTTCCGATGAAATCCGCGTTCGCGATATGGAGTTAAAAGCGCTTAGAAATTATCTCGACACGAGAGAAGCCGCCATAAAAGAACAACTGCGGGAAGATTTCAGAACAATCGAAATGGAAAAAGAGCGGTTAGCGGAAGTATCGAATGAACTCGAAATGCGCAGAAAAATTCTGGAAAATCAACTCGCCGAGCGGAGCGCGGAATTCGAGGGAAAAATAAAAAAGCGGGAAGAAATTTTCGCGGGAGAAAAAAAAGAACTTCTTGAAAAAATAAACTCAATCAACAGCGCCAGCGCCGAAAAAGACAATAAAATAGCGAATCTGCGGGGAGCTCTCGAATCCGCAAAAAAAAGCTTTGCCAGCCAGATGGAAGCGGCGACTTCGGAACTTGAAAAAATGAAAAAACAAGTGGAAGAATACAGTCGAGAACTGCAGCAAAAAGAGGGCAAAATCAGAATTTTTCAGGAAAGGGCGGAATCTCTCGAAAAAGAAAAAATTTCTCTGTCACAGAAGTTGGGGCAAGTTCAGAGGAACCTCGCCGAAACCGGCGAAAAACTGAAAAAAGAACTCTTTGAAAAAGACGCGATTGCAAAACAATTTCAAGCGGCAAAGGAAAAAATGTCGCGGGAAATAGAGCACCTCGCGGAAGAAAACCAACACCTAAACAAAGCCGTCCGGATAAAAGAACAGGCGATGGATATTCTTGAAAAACGCGCGCAAAAGGATAAAAAGTTCATAGACAACTTAACCCGCAAACTTCTGAATATAAAGCAAAAACTAAAAATTCTGCCCAAAATGAAAGAAAAAATAGCGAGCATAACTGCCGAACTGGACAGAAGCGAATCCGAAAAAATAAATTTCGAAAAATCTGCGGCAGCGCTAAAACAGGAAACCGAAAGGCTGAAAACCCTATTGAATGAAAAAGAAAAAAAAGCGAAAGAACTCGCCGGCAGATTTTCGACATTAACCAAAACCTACGAAGAAAAGGAAAAAAACAGCAAAGCACTTCAAAATCTCTTAGAAAAAACAAAAAGAGAAAAAGAAAAACTGAAAAATCTTCTGCAAGAGCGGACAAATGAAATGGAAGAATGGAAATCAAAAGCCTCCGAAACTAAAAGCAGATACAAAAATCTGATTCAACAAAAAGATAATGAGCTAAATCAGGCAAATTCTAATATCGAAAATCTGTTGAAACAGATTGAAGAAAAAAAGAAAGAACTGCAAAGTCAACAAGAAACAACAGAATCGGACAGAGAAAAAATCAAAATATTGGAAGAAACCATTCAGAAACTTCAAAACGAAATTGGAGTTTATAAATCAAAGTTTGCCGAAGCTGAAAACAAATATAAAAAACTGATTGAACAGAAAAATATCGAGTTAAATCAGGCAAATTCTAATATCGAAAATCTGTCAAAGGAAATTGATGAAAAAGAAAAAAATACCGCTAAAGCGGAAAACACAAACGCCGTTTTGCGCCAGAATATCGACGCGCTCAAAAAGAGGACAGAAGAATTGAGTTTGGCGCTGAAAGAAAAAGAAAGCGAGATTTCCCTGATGAAACAGAAAATAAGAAGAAGCGAGGCGATATCCGAGGACTACAGCCGCCTAAAGCGCGAGTTGGAGCAAAAAAATGATCTTCTCGAAAAAGCAAAAAAAGAAGCAGGCGGACTGCGGGAATTGGTTCAGAAAAAGGTGAAAGAAAACGCCAAACTCTCCGAATCTGCCAAAAATGCTTCAGCCATCGAGAAAATTCTGAAAATAAGAACCGCCGAGTTGAAAAATCTGAGCGAAAAATACGACGAAGCGAAACGAGAACTGGAAAAAAGAAGCGAAGAAAAGGAAAGCCTTCGCAGGAAACTTCCCGAAATGGAAAAAGCAATGGCTGAATTGAAGAGACAGAACGCGAAATTCAAAGAATCATTCTTCTCCAACCAGAAAGAATTCCAGGCAAAAGAATCCGAATACAAAACCGAAATAGCGCGGAAGAACGCTGAAATCGAAAAACTGAAAACAAAAGCAAATCTGGCGGAAGAGCAGCTGCGGGAAAAACTACAGGAAAAAAGCGATCTCGAAGAAAAATTCCGCAAACAGGCGGAAACCATATCGGAAAAAAACAGGATTCTCACCGGAAATCTGCGGGAGAAAAACATTCTGCTTGAACAACTCCGGCAAAAAATCGCCGAGATGGAAAAAGCCGAATCGGAATACTCAAAGCCGGAATCTGGAAAAAAGAAAAAAGATGAAATCAAATCGCGAAAGCCGCGAAAAAAATTCAAATGCTCCGAATGCGGAGGAATCGTATTCGAAGACGACAAAAAATGTCCCCATTGCGGGGCGAGTTTCGATTAAGTGCAAAGAAGACCATTGGAAAAATTTATAAAGCGACTGAAATTGGTGCGCGGAAACGCGGTTGAATTCGCCATAGACAAAGTCAAACTTCCCAACGGCAACTTCGCGGAAAGAGAATATATGAAGCATCCCGGAGCGGCGGTGGCGGTTCCTGTTCTTCCTGGAGATAAAATAATTTTGGTCAGGCAGTTCAGATATCCCGCAGGCAGATTTATGCTGGAACTTCCGGCAGGGAAAATAGCGAAAGGAGAAACGCCTTTAAACTGCATAAAACGCGAACTTGAGGAAGAAACCGGTTATAAAAGCGGCAAATTTGCCCTATTAATGCGGTTTTATCCAACCGGCGCTTTCTCAACCGAAGAAATTTTCGTTTACGCCGCAGGGAAACTAAAAGAAACAAAAATGGCGCCCGATGAAGACGAATTTATCGAAAGAATTTTTATAAACTTCGACACTGCTCTAAAAATGGTCCTTTCAGGCAAAATTATCGACGCAAAATCCATAATCGCTATTCTTTTGTGGGAGAAACTCCGGAAGGCGAAAGAATTTCGGAAATTTTCGCGATAAAAAATCTCGCCGAAACGTTATCAGGGTCGAGAATAAGCACTTCCTCGAATTTTTTCCGCGCTTTTTCGTAATAGCCCGTGTTAAAAAACCTCTTACCCTGTTTCAGGAGCCGGCGTTTAAGATTCGAAGGACCAAATCGAACAGAGACGGAAAGAGACTGCACGGAATTGCCCCACAGAGCTGGGGAAAAAGAATATCCGATAAAAATGTTGCCCAAATCGAATTCCGCGCCGAAAACCGCTCCGGAAGCCGGCAAAACGGAATTGCTCCCCGCCATAATCTTCATCTGTCCGAATTTTGCCGATAAGCCATAAATGCAGCCGGATAAGCCAGAGTCGCCCGACACAAAACCCGCCTCAAGCAAAAACCTCGAAAATTCCGCCGCCACTCCTATTCTTTTTATCTTCGGGACAACCTGTTCCGAAGAAGGAGCACCGTATTTCATTTTACCCGAAGGCATAAAAACCGAAGCGGCAAAATCAAAAAACAGAATTTTTTTCTTTAAACCGAAGGACAAAGCACTCACAGAACCGGAATCCATGGACGAAAGACTTTCCCTTATTTTCAAAAAACCCGCTCCCAGTTGGAATCCGCGAAGCCGCCTCGAAAAACTCAAACCTCCGAGCGTTGAAGACGGAACAACATTTCCGAGGGAATTATCCAGCATGCCGTAGCCGGCGATTTTGCCATAGGAAACGCTTCGATACATTCCCGATGCCGAAAAGCCGCCGAAAAAAGGGAAATTCAGACAAAACTGATCCACTCTTATATTTTCTATCCATAAAACCGCCGAAGCGGAAATTTTGGGACGCGTTGCTTCGCAGCCGAGCGCCGGATTGAAGAAAACTTCGCCAGATGCCTTTACGCAGGGGTTCCCCCCGAAAATATGGTCGGCTGGGGAAGCAGGAAGATAGAGAAATTCAAGAGCAGAAGATGCGAACAAAGATGCGGAGGCGGTCAGGGCACAGATGGCAAAAAATAATTTGCTTTTTTTCATTGTATAATCACAATTTTTCCTTTTGTCTCGTTTTCCCCGGACTTTACCCTGTAAAGATAAACGCCCGACGGCAACTGGACATCTTTCCAGCCCGTAAAAACTCCCGGAACCGACGCGGTCGCGTCCGAATAGGAAAAAGTTTTCAACAGCCGGCCCGTTATGTCGCGGATTTCTATCGTCGCTTCGCTCGGCAGATTGGCGAATCTTATCCCCCAACCGTTTGCGTCTTCCCATTTTCTGTAAGGCACGGGATAAGCGTGAACATCCTCAAGCGAATAGACCGAACTTCCCATAAGCGCGTAACTCGAAAAATGCTCGATTTTCGCCTTCACCAATTTCTGGTCGGGATAAAGAATGGAATTCGGCAATTTTATCCAGTAATTTTTATCCGCAAGCCAGTAAATTGCAAGAGAAATGACTCTTACAGGAGGGGTTTCCCCGTCCACAAAACCGTCGCCATCGTCATCTTTATAGGAAAAAGAAATCCAGACATCATTCGAAAAATTTCCGGTTTTTATATTGTCGGAACTGTCGTAAACATTCAGCGAAACGACACCTCCGACAATTTTGTGATGCGGTTCGTCTTTGAGGAGCGCGCTTTTGGAGAACGCCTCGAGTATGTCCGGATTCAAATCGTCCAGTTTAGCTTCAATCCTGCCGGAACCGCTCAGGGAATTTGCCGAAATCTCGATGGTGGCGGCACCTGTCGAAAGAGAAAGAGCCGCAGACAAATCGAGAAATGTTTCGAATTCGTAACTCATTTGCGATGAGAGGTTATTTCTCGAAAGGTCCTGAATCCGCGTGGAAATCGTAACTTTGTACTTATATCCATATTTTAGCGCCTGCGACGGAATGAAATCGACCTTAAACTGGGAGGAATCATAATTCAGCACTCCGTCGACATCTTCCGAAATCGATTCTCCTTTGCTGTTTTCTATTCCTATTACCGATACGGCACCGGAAACGGAAGCGCTGTAAAGAGCCTCCGAAAATTTAACCCAGATATGAACATTCTGAGGATCGACTTTTCCCGTGCCGGATGGGCTCACCTCCGTGATAGAGGGCGGAATTTTTTCAACGGTTATCGGCATTTCTATCGAATTTACCTGCGAAATCGGCAAATTGGAATTTCCCGAAATGTCCTTGGCAAAACTTTCGCAACCAAAGTAAAGAGATGTCTGACCTGTATCGAGAATTTGAAAATGCCTTTCTTCAGTGGGATAAAACCAGTAAATGCTCGCCGTGGCAGAGGCGATTGTGATTCCGTCGAAAAAAGATATTTTGCTCGCGCTTGTGGGAGAAAGATAGAGAAAAACATCCTGAAAAGTCGCCGTCGAAAAATTCAGGATTTCCTCGTCGAATTTTATTTTCATTCCGTAAAGCCCTGTCTGTGAATTCTGCTGATACCACACACCATCGATTCCGGGTGGTTTCGTATCCTTGTCCCACAAAATCGTTTTTGCCGTCGTCAAAATAATGTTTCCCGCCGCATCCTTTATCGCCGCCGAGGAAACACTGATATAAATGTCAGGATATCCGCTCCATGAAGCGATTCTCCGCCAATCAGTTTCATCAAGCCGAAAATAAAGCGTCGAGGATGAGACCGCCGGGAGAAATTCGCCGGTGCTCAGGTAAACTTTTTCGCAACCCTGCGAGAGCAACGGAAACGGCGAAGTGGAAATGAAAATTCCGGAATAAT
>JAGHAK010000157.1 GCA_021161565.1 Elusimicrobiota bacterium
CTGTCCTGTTTTATATATGCTCTTGGAGTAACAGAGGGTTGGGAAATGCCTGATACACATTTTAAGGTCTTACAGGTTTTAAAGGATTTTGGATTCAGAATAAATCCAAATATAAAGTTAATGAGTGATATAAATGAAGTTGTCAATTACTGTAGAAGATGGGAAGAAAAAAGAGATTCTCTTTCGTATGAGATTGACGGAATGGTTGTAAAAGTAAATTCATTAAAACAGCAGGAAAAGTTAGGTTTTACAATGAAATCTCCAAGATGGGCTGTTGCTTTTAAGTTTGGAGCGAAAAAAGGCATAACTGTTTTAAAAGATGTTATACATCAGGTTGGAAGGACCGGTATTTTAACTCCGGTTGCTATTTTAGAACCAGTAAAAGTTGGAGGGGTTACTATTTCAAGGGCAACACTACATAATTACGATGAGATAAAGAGGCTTGATGTAAAAATAGGAGATACTGTTTTACTTGAAAGAAGCGGCGATGTAATTCCAAAAATAATTGGAGTATTGAAAGAAAAGAGAAAAGGCAAAGAAAAGGAGATAAAAGTTCCTGATAGGTGTCCTGTATGTGGAAATTTTCTTGAAAGGAGGGAAGGAGAAGTAGCTGTAAGGTGTATAAATCTGTCATGTCCTGCTCAGATTGAAAGAGGAATAATCCATTTTGCCAGAAGAGAAGGAATGGATATAGAAGGGTTAGGAGAAAATGTTGCTGAACAACTTGTTGAAAAATCTCTGGTAAAAGATGTTGCAGATATTTATTTTCTAAAAAAAGAAGATTTGCTTAAACTTGAACTGTTTAAAGAGAAAAAAGCTGACAATTTAATTAAAGGGATAGAAAATAGCAAAAAAAGGCCTTTTTCAAGATTTTTATACGCTCTTGGAATTCCTTATATAGGCGAAAAATCTGCTGAGATACTTGCTGAAAATTACAAAACACTGGATGATTTAATAAGTGTAAGTAAAGAAGAACTGGTGACTATTCCAGAAATAGGGCAGGTTATGGCTGAAAGTATTTATAATTTTTTCCGTCTTGAATCGACAAAAATGTTATTAGAAAAGTTTAAAAAAGCAGGTTTGAAATTTGAGGTTGAAACTGTTAAAAAGTCAGATAAACTCAAAGGCAAAACATTTGTTTTTACAGGGGAACTTGAAAGTTTTACAAGAAAGGAAGCAGAATCTCTTGTAGAAAAATTAGGAGGCAGAGCAACTTCTTCTGTTAGCAGGAATACTGATTTCGTTGTTGTTGGAGAAAATCCAGGTTCAAAATTTGAAAAAGCAAAAAAACTTGGGATTAAAATTTTAAACGAAGAGCAATTCAAGGAGCTGATAAAATGAAAAAAAGTATTGTTTATTTTCTTAAATGGGATATGATAGATAAATTTGACGCCTTATTGAAGCTGAAGGAATTTACTTCTTTTTTCAGTTCAAGAGATTATGTTGCAGTGAAACTACATTTTGGAGAGGAAGGAAATATTGGTTATATAAAACCACAATATGTTAAGAAGATTACAGACAGGATAAAAAAAACAGGCGCATTTCCTTATCTTACAGATTCTAATACGATATATGTTGGGTCTCGACATGATGCGTATCACCATTTAAAGATTGCCTATAAACATGGATTTAATTATGAAAATATAGAAGTGCCTGTTATTATAGCAGATGGTTTAAAAGGAGAGTGTGAGGAAGAAATAGAAATAAAAAGAGGAAAATATATAAAAAAGGCAAGTCTTTCAAAAATTATTACATCGGCTGATAAGATTGTTTTTTTGTCCCATTTTAAAGGGCATGAATGTATGGGTTTTGGAGGAGCTCTTAAAAATATAGGAATGGGCACAGCTACAAGAAAAGGCAAGTACGAAATGCATGCTGAACTTTCACCCCGAGTAGAAAAAGATAAGTGCAATTCTTGTAAACTCTGTGCTACTGCATGTTTGTATGGAGCAATATCTTATGATGATAAAGGATATGCTATAATAGATAATGAGAAGTGTGTTGGTTGTGGAATATGTATAATAGTTTGTCCCAAAAGTGCGATAAAGATTTCATGGGACGATAATTTGATAAGGACACAGGAGAAGATGATAGAATACTGTTATGCTTTTCTTAAGGATAGAAAAGAAAAGGTGTGTTTTTTCAATTTCCTTAATTTTATAACGAAATTCTGTGACTGTTACAGAACAAAGGAGAAACCGTATATGGATAATATAGGAGTTTTATTTTCTTTTGACCCTGTTGCAATAGACAGGGCAAGTATTGATATAATAAATAATGTTTATGGCAAAGATTTTTTTAAAACTATATGGCCTGAAATTGACTGGAATTTACAACTTGATTATGCAGAGAAACTTGGATTAGGAAACCAGAATTATAAAATTATAAATATATAGTTATGAAAACTAAATTTTTTATACTCATAGGTTCTGTTTTTCTTATGTTTAATTGTTTAAAATCTGCGGATTTCAAAGAAGAAGATTTTATGGCAGGTATTTTTTTAAAAGATGCTTTTGGGCCTAATTGGGGAGATAATTATGGGGATGGAACACTTGAAGCGATTAAAAATACAGGTTGCCGCTGGATAGGAATACATTATTTCTGGTCTTATTCTTCAACATCAACTCCAAAGATAGAATCACCATATGAATCAGAAGGGTATTCTTCACATCAGGAAAAAGTTGAGGATTTTAAAGAAATGATTTTAAAGTGCATAAACAGAGGTTATAAAGTATTTATTGTGCCCTCTGTTAATTTTGGTATTATGCTTAATGGAATTAACGCTTCAGCTGAAACAGATCTTAATAATGGTTTATACAGTGTTCATACATCTACATGGTATGATAACTGGTTTTATTACTGGAAAAATTTTCTTTTAGATGTGTGTGAAATTGCCAAAGATACAGGGGGTGAACTTGTAGCCACAGGTTTCCATGTTCCCTATACAGCGGAAGATAACCGCGATGGATATGATACAACTTCTAAGTGGAAAGAGATGATTTCAGAATTAAGGGCAGAATACCCGGATATTAAATTTACATTTCTTGCTGATACAAACGGCATTGAATCCAGTGATGTTTCAAAATTCAAATTCTGGGATTCTTTAGATTATATAACACTTTTTATGTCAGGCGGAGTTGAACACTACGCTGGAACAGAGACTTTGACTGTTACAGATATAAAAAATGCATTGTTTTCTATGTATGATAAAATAGATATAGTTAGTCAGAGTGTTTTATATGACAAGAAAGTTATAATAATCCCTTCTTATTCCAGTTCTGAATATTGTTTTAATGGAACATGGTTTGAGGAGTTTGACCCGCAACCTGATGTAGAGAAAGATTTGGATGCTCAAAAAAATTTTTATGATGCATTTTTCCAAAGTTTGTCGACAACTACATGGATAAAAGGTGCTTTTCCGTGGGGATATTGGTGGAAAGATACTGATTATAATAATTATCCAGGAGATGCTTCTTTTGATAAGGGCCCTTCTATAAGAGGGAAACCTGCCAAAGATGTTGTATATTCCTATTATTCGAAATTAAGTGAAAAAAAAGTTGTTTCTTCGACAGAAACCGTAAATATTGTTCTTACTCCTAAAACAGGTAATATAAAAGTAAAAATTTCTTCAGGGACATTTTCCGAACCAGTTGAAATTAATATTTCCACAGTTTCAACTTCATATTTCAGCGATGAATATTCTTCTGGAAAGGTAAGTATAGTGCCTGTTGGAGTGGATATTAAACTAAACAGAGAAACAGCATTAAACAAACCAGTTAGAATTACTTTATCATACACAGAGGACGATTTAAGTTTTATAAAAGACGAATGCAGATTAAAACTTGCAAGATACGATACTTCGGAAGAAAAGTGGATTATACTGGAATCAACAGCATATCCTGATTCCAATTTAGTTAAAGGAAAAACGACACATATGTCGGTGTTTGGTATAGTTGAACCAATAGAGAATGTGGTAACTCTGAGCGATATTTATGCATACAAAAATCCGTTTAATCCGTCTGATGGGAACCTCACTGTAAAAAATGTAAAAGTTAATGATATCGTTGAGGTTTATAATATAAACGGGGAATTTATTAAAGATATAACCGCGACATTTTCAAATGGTTCTGTTATCTGGGATGGGAAAAATACTGGTGGAAAAGATGTTTCAAACGGAATATATTTTATTCTGATATTAAGAGAAGATAATAAAAGGATACTTAAAATAGCGCTTTTAAGATAATCTTTTGATGAAATTCCCTGTTGATAATATGTTAGATCACCTTGGAAACTGGTTAACCCAGATTTTTCATTAGAAAAATCTGGGTTTATCGACGATCTCCGCTTTTGCAACTGTCAAAGTCGAGCAATAAATTCTACTCTCATTATCGCCTCCTGCCTCTATTCTCCCAAATCGAGGTCTATTTTATCCGCAGGAAGCAATCTTTCGGGATTTTCAGTTTTTCTCTCAATCTTTCCGTCTTTTCTATGAACTTTCTTGTCACAGGGTCGTTGTATCCGCTGGCAACCGGCAAATCCCTTCCCCTGCTGCCAAAAAAGAGATTGAGCCGTTTTATAAAAATTTCTCTGACGACTTTTCCGTAAACGGAAGCAAGGGCTACCGGGAAATGGGCTTTTTCCGCGCTCCTGATAAACTCGACTCTTCCAAAATTTTCCAAAACATAAAAAGAATCTTTCCCCTCCGATTTTTCCTTTATCGCGAATTTTTTTAGATACCCGAAAAACTTTTCGTATTTCGCCGTGCCGCCGAGTTTTCCGCAAAAATAATGTATGCCCTTTCCGAATTTTCCGCATAAAAATTCAAGCAGTTCCTCCACAAGCGAAAATTCCACGGCAAACTTGCTTGCTTTCGCGCATCTTCTGTTAAATTCCCTTGGGCATATATACGAAACATAAACGCCCCGCAGAGCAGCGCCCGCGATTCCAAAATCCGGTTTCCGCGAATATCCTTGCCCCGACGGAAACGTGAAATCCGGTTCCCAGCACATTTCGGCGCAGTGTCGCGGACAACGGGATTTTGCCGCCGCCAGCGGTCTAAAGCTGACAGATTCGAGAAAATCATTTGCCGATGCCGGCGACCTTCCGGCAAAAGAGCCCGTAAAATGCTTCACAATATCCAGCCCTTTCAGGATATTGCGGGACGACATAATATCCTTGCTGTCAGCGACAAAACCGCGGTTTGCCTTCCAGAAAATTTCCGCATTGTATTCGTCGCATTCGATCAAAACTGCGGTGACGCAGAAAAAACCGAGTTTCGGACCCAGCCCGTTTTCATCAATGCCTGCCACAAACATTATATCTCGATTTTATCCCACGGAAGAGAACCCGAAAAGTTCCTCCCAATATATTCGTCGATATCAATTCCCTTATCCGCCATTTTGCGGCGCCAGGATTCGAAAAAAAACGGCTCGTCGCCTTTCATCGCTCTGAATGCTTCGAAAACCTCGACACCACCCCTCGAAAAAAGAGCCTCTATTTTCATGAAATTAAAATCCGGCGTCCTGACCCTTATCCCGCGAAGCCGATTCTTTATTCTTCTTATCCTGTTTTTTATAATTTCCTCTCCGCAGAATTTTTCCCTTTCGAAAGACGTATGCGGAGCCGGGACGAACGGCGAAATCGAAACCGTGATTCTCATTCCAATTTTTGCCAGCCGTTTTACGGCAAGAATCGTTTCGTCTATGTCCACATCGGTTTCGCGAGGCAACCCGACCATAAGATAAAGTTTGAAATCCCTGAAACCTGCGGATTTCAAGTCCCTGATGACTTTTTCAAATTCCGCAAAATCCGTAATTTTTCCTATCGTGTTCTGAAGTTTTTCCGAAAAAGTTTCGGGGGCAAAAGTCAGATTGACCTGATTCAGTTCGAGAATTTTCATAACACAGTTGAAAGAAGTTCTGTTCGGCCGCAGAGACGGAATCTGAAGGGAAACAGCCCTGCTTCTCAAAAAAGGAATCAATCTGTCTATAAGTTCCAGTATGCGCGGATACTGCGCAGTCGTAAGCGATGCAAGCGAAACGCTTCCATAGCCGGTGTTTTTCACCGACTCTCTGACTATTCCTTCTACTTCATCCGGCGGCAAAACGCGCAGAGGCGAATAAAAACGTTTCGCTTCGCAAAACCTGCAGTTGTTCGGACAACCCCTCATAATTTCCACATCGAGACGATTTTGAAGAGTTCTGATATTGGGAACAATCGGTTTTACGGGATAATTTTCGGATTTTAACGGAACGGCTATTTTTTTCACCCGGGCACTAATGCGTGGCACGAAAATCCCGGGAAGCGACGAAATCTTTTCGAGAAACGCCTTTTTTTTCATCCCTTTTTCATAAATATCAAAAATACTGTCGAGAACGCCTTCGCCGTCGCCTATGACAAAAAAATCGAAAAAACCTTCAAACGGAACAAAATTGCCTGCGGCGACTCCGCCGGCCGTAACAATCGGTTCTGCGCGACCTCTTTCGAAGCGGTCGATGCCCAGAAGCCGAAACATTCTGGGTATGTTCAAAACGGCAAAACGGGAGGAAAAACTAAAACCGACAAAATCGAATTTTTCCGCAGGCTGACGCGATTCAAGAGAAAGAACTTTTTCGTCCTTATCGAAAAGATACTTCATCCTGTCCTCTTCCGGGAGAAAAGCCCTCTCGCAGACAGCGTCTTTCCGCCTGTTTATCAGATTGTAAATGATTCTTCCGCCGAGAGAATCCGCAGCCATTCTGTAAGGCGAGCAGTTTACGAGAAGAAACTTCTTGAGATTGTCTTCGGACTTTCTGACGGAATTCATCTCCCCTCCGATATACTGCGCAGGGGAATTAAACCGCAAAAGCCCGCTTAAATCTTCATCTTTCATTTTCTGCAAAAAAATTCTAAGATGGTCTTCAACCGCAGACAAAATCCCCCCCGTCCCCCTTTGAAAAAGGGGGCGGGTACCCATCCGAAGGATGGGTCGAGGGATTCTCCCGTCTTCCGTCTACCATCTACCTTCTACCTTCAATTTGAGGGAGATGTTGCAAACAAAAATTCTAATACCCTCTCGTGGTGGCGGAAACATTCAGAATTATTCCGATCATCGTAAGATACACCACAAGCGCCGTGCCGCCATAGGAAACAAAAGGAAGGGGCAGACCTGTAATAGGCAGAATTCCAAGATTCATTCCAATATTCAAAACTGTCTGACTGAACAGAATTCCGAAAAAGGCGACAGAGAGAAACGAACCCTCGCAGTCGGGCGCTCTCACGGCGACTTTCAAAATTTCATAAAACAGAATGCCGTAAGCCAGAATCATCAAAGCGCCTCCGACAAAACCGAATTCTTCGCAAACCGTAGCGAAAATGAAATCCGTGTATTTCCCGGGAAGAAATCCGAGGCGCGCCTGGCTGCCGCGGCGAAACCCCTTTCCCGAAAATTTTCCGGAACCTATTGTAATCAAGCTCTGCGAAATATGATATCCCGAATTCAGAGTGTCCCTTTTTGGATTGACAAAATTGAGAATTCTGTCTTTTTGATAGGGCTTTAGTGCCGACGCTGCGCGGAAGGAGACAAAAACGGTGAAGGAAACAAAAAGATAAAAAATTCCGAGAATAACCTGCGGTCTGCGCATCTTCGCGAAAAACTTAAGAAAAACGTAAACGCCGGCAAGCGCGGCCAGAAGATAAACAAAAAAACGGTATGAGAGTGTGGGATGAACGCAGAAATACACAACTTCGAAAGAAACCAAAGCGGTTGTCAGGACAATGAAAAAAAGCAGTCGGTCGTTCTGGCTCATCAGAAGAAAAACGAAAAAGATGACCGCAAAAACGAGCGAAGTTCCCAGATCAGGCTGTTTTAGAACGAAAATAAAAGGAATAAAGACAAAAACCGACATAAAAAAAACCGTTCTGAAAGCATTCCTGTTGGCGTAATTTTTCCCGAGATAATAGACAAGAAGAAAGACCGTGGTAAGTTTCGCGATTTCCGACGGCTGAAACGTGAAATAGCCAAGGTCGAGCCACGCCCTGCAAGAATGGACGCTTTTTCCGAAAAGAAAGGTCGCAAAAAGAAGCAAAATTCCCGCCGCGTAAAAAAAAGCCGCGCGGAATCTGAGAAGAATGGTGTATTTTGTTACGGAAAAAACAAACATACTCATAATGCCGATGAGAAGCGCCGCAAAATGATTAAAAAACGTTCGCCCGGAAACATAGGTGGAAATCTCGGCGGAAGATATCAACAACAGAAAGAAAACCGGCAGAAGAATTTTGAAATTAATTTTCTTCATTTTTTATCTCTATGTATTTTTCCCATATTTTTCTCGCTATCGGACCTGCGGAAGACGCTCCCATCCCTCCGTGTTCGACAACGACCGCGAGGCAGAAATCCGAAAGTTCTCCGCCGCCGAACGAAACGAACCATCCGTGGTCTTCGCCGCGGGGATTCTGCGCCGTGCCTGTCTTCCCGTAAATTTCGGCGCCGGGAAGATTGACGATTCTTCCCGTCCCATCGGTAACAGTTTTCCTCATAGCCGATTTCAAAAGGCTGGAAACTTCTTTATTCAGATTGTATTTTCTGACAATTTTCGCTCGCGCTCTGTATTCGACCGTTCCATCGGGGGAAAAAACTTCTTTTACGACAAAGGGCTTCCGGATTACGCCGTCCTGCGAAATGCCACAGACGAGAAGAGCCATCTGGATGGGTGTCACCCACAGATAACCCTGTCCTATAGCCATATTTATTGTGTCTCCCGGCAGCCATATCATCTTATATCTCTTTTTCTTCCACTGCGGATCGGGAATCGTCGAGGGGAGTTCTCCGCCGATATCGTCAAAAACATTCAAGTCAAGACCCATCATTCTGGCGTATCTGGAAAGGAGTTTGCCGCTGAGCCTGAGGGCTGTGTTGTAAAAATAGACATTGCATGACTGAGAAAAACCTTTCATAAAATCCACCCAGCCGTGACCCTTTTTCTTCCAACACTTAAAGCACTGGCTGCCGTATCTGAATGACCCGTCGCAAAAGAATTTCTCGGAAACATCGACTTTTTTTTCGTTCAGGAAACAGGCGGAGGTCACAATTTTGAAAGTCGACCCAGGCGGATATTTCATTTGTATCGCCCTGTTGACAAGAGGAAGTTTCTGCGAATCGATGATGTTTGTCACTTTCCCGCCGGGGGAACTGAAAGCCGACGCCTTGAAACCAGGGGAACTGACGAGAAGCAATATTTCCCCTGTCTCGGGGTTAATCCCGACAGCCGCTCCGGGGCGGCTGGCAAACGCCTCATACGCGGTCTTCTGGAGTTTCGAATTGAGAGTGAGCACAATCTCGTCCCCCAATTTGGGCGGAACGTTTCCCTTGATTTCGATAACCCTTCCGGAAGCGTCAACCTCTATGATTTCTCCTCCGGGTCGGCCAAACAAAAATCTGTCGAATTTTTTTTCCACTCCCGCCCTGCCGTGAAGAGCGCCGGCGTAGGAGTATTCCGGTTTACCGCGAGACTCTTTATCCAGAGGGCCGAGATAACCCAAGCAGGTGCTAAAAACTTCCTCGAAAGGATAAAAACGGCGAGGAACCTTCAGAATCCTGAGAGACGGGAATTTATTCAGATTGGAAGCAAGAGCAATCAGAGGCTTGCCTTTCAAATCCTGGGCGAGAGTAAGAAGAATATCTCCTCTTCTTTTCGACTTGAGAATATTTTTCCTAATTCTCTTAACGGGAATTCCCGATATTGCGGAAATTTTCTCAATTGCGTTATAAGAAATCTCCGCGCGAGCGACAAGGTCGTAGGAAATATAGGTTGTGGCGACAATCTTCCCGTCGGAGGATATGATATTTCCCCTTTTCGGCGAGATGACAAACTTCTTCAGATAATTCCCCTGCGATTTTTCGGAAAATCTGTAGCCCTTTATAATTTGCACCTGGAAAAGCCGAAAAAGCAGCACAGTGAGGAATAAAATGCTGACGGCGCCAAGAATTCCCGCGCTTTTGCGAAAGCGGTCCCACCCCGCCGTTCTGTACCACATTAAATCAGACCTTTTCTCTCTCTGAAAAACAAACCGAAACAGAGGCTGAAAAGCAGCGCCGTAAAAAACGCCCTGACCAGAATGGCCGGAAATCCGACAAAGTTAATCTGCCACACCGAATTAAAAACGGCAAGAAAAGCCCAGTAAAAAATCATCGCCGCAAAAACGATGACAAATTGTCCTCCGATGCCGTACAAATCAAAACGAACAGAAATCTTCCTAATGATAAAAGTTATCAGAATGTAAGCGAAAGCGTTCAACCCGACGGGAAACCCGTAAAGCACGGAACTTGCCAGCCCAAGAAAGAAGGAGTACACAATGGCAATTCCATACGGCATTTTAATGGCAAAAAGAGCCACAGACGCAATGTAAAGCGACGGCGACAGGGACAAAACGCCCGCAGCGGCAAAAATTCTGTCCGCGATGAAAATCTGAAGATACGGCGTGAAAAAAAGGAAAATCAAAAGATAGATGAAATTCATTTTTTCAAAAGAAAAATGTCCGAAATTTCATTCAGATTAAATCCTGCCTTCACAAAAACGACAGGATATCCAGACCCCGCCTTTCTTACTTTTTCGACCCTGCCACAGTAAAGCCCTTCGGGAAATTTGCCATCCCATCCGGAAGTTTCGATTTCGTCTCCCGCTTTTACATCCGCAAATACCGCCGGCCAAATGAACTGGATTTCGCATAAACCCTCGCCGGAACCCGTTAAAACGCCCCAGTATCTTCCCGACTTTTCCCTGACCGCCACTTTCGAAAATCTGTTCGAAATCAACAGGCATTCCGCCACGCCTGCGGACTTTCCCGAAATGGAACCGAGCAAAATCCATTTGTCCCCGTCAAATACGGAAACGGCGTCATTCAGCGCGGCACGGGGGGATTTTAACAAAAAAATTCCGGAATCATCCCCCATAACGGCGTATGGAAAAACGGATATGACGGAATAATTCCTGAAATGGTAATCTTTTGTCTTCAACCTCTTTTTCAGAAGCGCGATTTCTTTTTCCATTTCCCCGATTTTGAAGTTGCTTGCGGCAAGTTCCCGCTCCGAATCCCACAAACGGCGCTTTATTCCAACCAGCGAGGCGATTCTGCCGGGAAAACCCAACAGCGCTGTTTCCGCGTCGCGGCTCTTCGAGAAAGGGAAATAGTAGAAATATTTTATCAGATTCCGGATTTCGAGGGATGCTCGGGGAGGAAGGACAAAACAGAGCAGGAGAGAAAAAACCAGAGACGCTGTTAAAAGGGCGTTTTTGCCGCCATCACTCATATTCCCGCTGCGCTCTTTTTATATCTTCGAGCATTTCAAGATACTTGCCTGCTCCCATCGCAACGCAGATGAGCGGGTCGGGGGCAAGCCGGACGGGAAGATATGTCTCCTGCTGGATGAGATTCGCCAGGCCTCTCAGAAGAGACCCGCCGCCGGCAAGCACGATACCGTTTCCGACAAGGTCGGATGAAAGTTCCGCGGGAGTTTCTTCAAGACAACTCTTAATTGCGTCTATTATGGATTTGACAGGTCCTGAAAGAGCCTGCCTTATATTCTGCGAAGTCACCTCTATTGTTTTGGGCAACCCCGAAACCTGGTCCCTGCCTTTGACATTTATCCTTAACTCCTCTTCGAGAGGAAAACCGGACCCAACAGCGATTTTTGTCTGCTCGGCTGTTCCTTCGCCAATGAGAAGATTATGCTTTTTTTTGAAAAAATCCTCGATGGCGGAATCCATCGCGTCGCCTCCAACGCGAATAGAACGCGAAATAACCATTCCCCCGAGGGAAATCACGGCCATTTCCGTCGTTCCGCCGCCGATATCCACAATCATCCGCCCCGACGGTTCGGCGACAGCCATATCGCTGCCTATCGCCGCAGCCATCGGTTCCTCTATCAAAAAAACCTCCCGCGCTCCGGCGGCTTCCGCCGCTTCCTTCACGGCGCGGCGCTCGACCTGCGTTATTCCCGAGGGCACGCCTATCACAATTCTCGGCCTTAAAAAACTGAACGAAGCCCGCGCCCTTTTGACAAAATGGCTTATCATCTTCTCCGTAGCGTCAAAATCCGCGATAACGCCGTTTTTAAGCGGTCTTTTCGCGACGATATTCACAGGAGTCCTGCCGAGCATTCTTTTCGCCTCAACCCCGACAGCGAGAACCCTTCCGCGGTTGGTGTCTATGGCAACAACCGAAGGCTCCTGAAGAACGATTCCCTTCCCCTTGACATAAACAAGAGTATTCGAAGTGCCGAGATCCATTCCGATATCGTTTGTAAAAAGCGACGAAAGAAAATTAAAAAAAGCCACAAGCCCTCCTCGCTTCGAATTACCGCCGCACTATACGAGTTCCAGCCGGCAGGTTTCCGCGCCATCGCCAAGGCGGGTGCCGAGGCGAATCAGCCTCGTATAACCGCCGCGTCTGTTTCTATATTTCGGGGCGATTTCGAGAAAAAGTTTTCTGACAACTTCCCTGTCCGCGATATCACGGGCTATTTTGCGGCGTGAATTGACGCCTTTTTTCTTGGAAGCGGTTATTATCTTTTCGGCAAACGGCTTCAACGCCTTGCCTCTGCCCAGCGTGGTTGTTACGCTCCCGTTTCTTATGAGTGCCGCCGTCAGATTTCTCAAAATGCTCACACTGTGCGATTTTTTGACTTTCAGTTTATTCATCTTTGAGCGTTACCTCCACCCCTTCCTTTTTTGAAAACTGCTTCAATGCGTGTTTAAGTTCGGCAAGAGATTTTTTGCCGAGGTTGGGGAAAGTCTCCAACTTTTTCGCTGTGCAGGAAATCAAATCCTTTATCGTGTGAATCTTTTTCCCCTTCAGCGTATTCAGAATTCTCGTGGACACATCCAGAACTTCGATAGACTGCTCCTGCGCGTCTTTCTCCTTGGCGGAAGATTTTTTCTCCTCCTTAACAGGGCGGGATTCGGAAAGGAAGACGTTTGCGCACTTATCGAGAATTTCCGCGCTCTTTTTGAGAGCCTCAACAGGCAAAACGGTTCCGTCCGTTGTTATCTCGAGTATCAGTTTGTCGTAATTCGTTATTCTCTTCACGCGGGTGTTCTCCACAAAATACGCCACCTTTTTAACGGGAGAATAATTCGCGTCAATCGGGATAAAACCGACATCCAGCGGCTCCAGTCTCGATTCGACCGGAACGAAGCCGATGCCTTTTGTGACTTCGATTTCTACATTCATCTTCTTGGGCTTGTCAAGAGTAAAAAGATATTCGTCGGGATTCGAGAGTTCCACGCCCGAAACCAGTTGGATATCCCCTCCTTTCACCTCGCCTTTTTTCGAAGGGTTCAAATTCAGGATAACCCTTTCCTCGCCCGTCATCCGGAAGCACAGTTTTTTGAAATTCAGCACAATTTCCGAAACGTCTTCCTTCACGCCGAATACCGTTTCGAATTCGTGCGTGGCACCCTCTATCCTCAGAGCGCTTACCGCGCAGCCGGGAATGGACGAAAGCAAAATTCTCCTGAATGAATTGCCGAGAGTATGTCCGAAACCTCTCTCAAAAGGCGAAATCATAAAACGCCCAAATGTTTTGGAAGATGCCTTCTCGTCAAGAATAAAACCATCCGGAATTATAAATTCCTGCATCACACCCCCTTATCTCGAATAAAACTCAACAATCAGTCTGTGGTCTATCGCCAGCTGCGCAAGGTCTTCGGAATTTAATTCCCTCGAAATGCGGCCAACGAAATTCTGCTTATCAAGAGACAGCCAGTCCGGAACCGCCCTTACATCCAGATGTTCCAGCGCTTTTTTTACGATTTCGAGTTTTTTCCCTTTCTCCGTAAGAGAAACCTCATCGCCTATTTTCACCGTCCTCGACGGGATATTGCAGACCCTGCCGTTGACTTTGACAAATCTGTGCGAAATCATCTGTCTCGCCTGAGGAAGACCAGCGGCAAGACCAAGACGGCAGACAACATTATCCAGGCGGCAGCAGAGCGCTTTAAGAAAATTCTCTCCTTTGAGACCTTTCCTTCTCGAAGCCTTCACGAAAGTATTTTTCATCTGCCGCTCCTTTAGCCCGAACATTATCCGCGCCTTCTGTTTTTCGAGAAGATGCCTGCCGTATTCCGATAACTGCTTTCGCCCGCCCGTGCGGACCTCTTTCAAATCGCTGATGGGACACTTGTCCGAATAACACCTATCGCCTTTGAGATAAAGCCTTTCTCGATATTTCTTGCAGATTTTGCACTTTGACCCTATGTTTCTCGCCAACTCACCCTCCTTTTACTATCAAACTCTTCTTTTCTTTTTCGGACGGCATCCGTTGTGGGGGATAGGGGTCACATCCCTCACCGATGTGACCTTCAGCCCCGAAGCCTGAACCGACCTGATTGCCGTTTCCCTGCCCGTGCCGGGACCCTTGAGGAAAACGGCGACTTTTTCCATACCCATCTCCCTCGCTTTTTTCGAAACATGCTGAGCCACAATCCCGGCGGCGTAGGAAGTTCCCTTTCTCGTGCCCTTAAAACCGCGGGCTCCCGCGGAGGACGAAACAATGGCGTTTCCGGAATTGTCCGTAACCGTCACAATCGTGTTGTTGTAACTTGTCGATATATAAATTCTGCCTTCCCTCGACTGCAATTTCTTTTTCTTAACCTGCTTTGCCATAATTCACCTCTTCATTTCGCCGGAGCCGCGGCTTTCGTCTCTTTCCTGACCGTACCAACCGTCTTTTTCTTGCCTTTTCTCGTGCGGGCGTTCGTTCTCGTCCTCTGCCCGCGGACGGGAAGCCCACGGCGGTGGCGGAGCCCTCTGTAACTTCCGATTTCCATAAGATGTCTGATATTGCCCCGAACGGCCCGCCTGAGGTCGCCCTCGACTTTGTAACTTTCGTTTATTATTTTTTGAATTTTCGACACTTCCTCGTCGGAAAGATTTTTCACTCTCTTATCCGGAGGCACGCCGGCGCGCTCGAGAATCTTTGCCGACGAAGTTCTTCCAATGCCGTAAACATAAGTCAGCCCGATATCCACCCTCTTGTTCTGGGGCAACTCCACGCCCGAAATTCTCGCCATTATACTCCTCCTACATTTTCATTTTTCAGCCCTGTCTCTGTTTGTGCTTGGGATTTGTGCAGATGACCCTGACTTTGCCCTTTCTCTTGATAACTTTGCATTTTTTGCAAATCGGTTTTACGGATGATTTAACTTTCATTTCTCCTCTCCGGCGGCTGCCTGTAAACGATCCTGCCCTTGGAAAGATCGTACGGCGAGAGTTCCACTTTAACCCTGTCGCCCGGCAGAATTCTTATATAATGCTTTCTCATCTTGCCGCTCAAATGGGCAAGTATTTCATGGGCTTCGTCCAATTGAACCCGAAAAGTCGCGTTCGGAAGCGCCTTGACGACAACTCCGGCCATTTCTATTTTTTCCTCTTTGCTCATTCTGTCAGAATTTTTGGTTTCCCGTCAATAAGAGCGACCGTGTGCTCGAAATGAGCAGAAAGCAACCCGTCTTTCGTTTTTGCCGTCCATTTGTTTTCCGTTATATAAACCTCCCATGAACCCTCATTCACCATCGGTTCGATGGCAAAAACCATTCCGTTTTTAAGAACCGGCCCTTTCGAGGGAGGACCAAAATTCAGGATTTGCGGTTCTTCGTGAAGAGAAGTCCCGATGCCGTGGCCGGTGAACTGTCTCACGACGCTGAAACCGTTCGCCTCGACAAAAGACGAAATCGCGTGCGAAATGTCCGAAAGACGGTTTCCCTGCCTGAAGGCGTCAATTCCCTTCATCAGCGACTTCTCCGTAACATCTATAAGATTCGCTGCCGTGCCCGAAATCTGCCCGATGCCCACGGTGACAGCCATATCGGAATAATAACCCCCGGTAGAAAGCCCCATATCCAGACTCAAAATATCCCCTTCCTGAAGAACATAATCTCCCGGTATGCCGTGAACAACCTCGTCGTTTACGGACGTGCATATGCTTGCGGGAAAACCCGCTTCTCTAAACGCGGCTAAAGCCGAATTAGCGTAGATAAAATCGTCGGCAATTTCGCCAAGTTCGTGCGTCGAACGGCCGGCAACCGCGTATTTCAAAAGCAATTCAGCCATTTTTCTCAAAAGGCGGCAACTTCTCTCGATTCCTTCAATTTGCCGTCTGTCTCTTAAATTTATTATCTAACGCCTCCCTGATTCTCGAAAAAATTTCGCCAACCGCTCCGCTGCCGTCAATTCGATTCAGCGCACCGCGGGTTTTGTAATATTCGATGAGCGGCGCGGTCTTGGTTCTGTATTCCCCGATTCTTTTTCTTATCGTTTCCGGAGTGTCATCGCTTCTCCTGAGAAGTTCGCCGCCGCATACGGGACATTTCTCCTCTTTCAGTCCGTCTGTATAAAGATTGAATTCCCTGCGGCAGCCGGGGCAGAAAACCCTTCCCGTTATTCTTCTGACAACTTCCTCATCACTCACATCGAGGAAAATGACGCAATCGACTTTCTTTCCGAATCCCGACAAAAGATTTTCCAGCGCGTTGGCCTGAGCCACGGTTCTCGGAAATCCGTCGAGAATAAACGACGGTTTGTCTTTTATTTCCGACTTTATCAGTTCTATTATCGTTTCGTCATCCACAAGTTCGCCGTTTTTCATAATCTGCGAAACCTTCACTCCGAGTGGAGTTTTTTTCGCGACATTATCTCTCAAGATGTCGCCTGTTCCGACATACGGCACATCCAGCAACTTCGCCAGGCGCTTCGCCTGCGTGCCCTTGCCAGACCCCGGAATTCCGAGAAAAACAACAATCACTTTCGCCTCCGGCAAAAGCCAGACGGAATTCTTCCTTTTTCAAAACAAGGAATTTCCTTCTTAAAATTTGCGGAGCAAATTTTCATTTTATATTGAAATATCTTCCCTTTATCCTGCCCTTTTTCAAAAAACCGTCATAATGCCTCATTATCAACTGCGATTCTATCTGACCCATCGTGTCCAGCGCGACCCCTACAACGATTAGAAGAGCCGTTCCCCCGAAGTAGAAAGGCATATTGAACTGGCGGCGCAAAAACATAGGCAAAATCGCGATAAAAACGACAAAAACCGCGCCGATTAAAATTATCCTGTTCATAACTTCTTTTATTTTCTGCGCTGTGGGTTCACCGGGACGGACTCCAGGAATGAAGCCGCCCGACTTCTTCAAATTATCCGCGATATTTTTGGGGTCGAAGGTTATCATCGTATAAAAATAGCAGAAGAAAACGATAAGAGCGGTATAAACAATTATATAAACGAGGTTTCCGGGCGTGAAAAAAATCTTTATTTTCGACGCGAGAGCGGAATTTGGGGCAAACTGCGCAATCTGAAGCGGAAAACTCATAAAAGCCATCGCGAAAATGACGGCTATAACGCCCGAAGCCTCAACTTTCAGCGGGAGATATGTGCTCTGTCCGCTGTAGACTTTCCTTCCCACGATTCTCTGCGCGTATTGAATCGGAATCCTCCTCTGCGCCTCTTCTATAAAAACGGTCAGAGCGAGAATGGCGAGAAGGAAAACGCCTATCAAAATGAGCCCGAAAAGGGAAATTTCCTCCGTCCGCAGAAGATCGAATGTGTTTTTTAAGCCAGCAGGAAATCTCGCAACAATCCCGACGAAAATTATCAGGGAAATTCCGTTTCCGACTCCGTTTTCGGTGATCTGTTCACCGAGCCACACAAGAAGCATCGTTCCAGTCACCATCGTCAGAACCAGAAAAATGCGAAACCAAATATTTGTGTAAAGCAGAACGGGCTGGCCAGAAGTCGGCGATGACATACTCTGTATCCAGAAGGTAAAACCGAAACCCTGAACCGCCGCCAGAAGCAAAGTGCTGTAACGGGTAATCCGCGTTATTTTTTCCCTGCCTGGGGCTCCTTCTTTCGAAAGTTTCTCGAGATAAGGCACTGCCGTCTGAAGAAGAGACATAATAATCGAAGCGTTAATATACGGCATAACGCCAAGCGCAAAAATCGAAAGCCTTTTCATCGCGCCGCCGGAAAACATATTCAGAAACGCGAAAATTCCGCCGCGCTGGGCGGCAAAAAAGGCTTTCAGCGCCGTGGGGTCGACTCCCGGCATAGGAACCGCCGTTCCCACTCTGTAAGCGGCAAGAATCAGAAAAGTTATTCCCAGTTTCTTTTTTAAATCCGAAACTTTGAAAATGTCTCCGATGGAATTTATCACTTTGATTGCGAATTTTCAGGCAGGGCCACAGACCCGCTTGCCTTCTTTATTTTTTCCGCAGCTGTCGCGCTTACTTTGTCTACTCTGAAAACGAGAGATTTGCTGAAAGTGCCCGAACCGAGTATTTTCACGGGAAGTTTTTTCCGGAGGAGACCCTTCTCCAAAAGAGTTTTTGAATTAACCTCTTCCCATTCGGAAAATTTCTTCTCGATTGCGCCGAGATTGACAATCTCATATCTCACTTCGAATTTCTTGTTCGAAAAACCCCGCTTCGGAAGGCGGCGGACAACAGGCATCTGTCCGCCCTCGAGTATCGGAATATGCTTTCTCCCTTTTCGGGATTTTTCGCCTTTCAGCCCTTTGCCACAGTATCTTCCATGCACATGACCGCGGCGGCGTTTCTTCGGTCTGCTGCCGCTAAAAGAAGGTAATTCGACAAAACCCATATTCAACCTCCGCTCGCCGATTCGGCAAACGCTTCATTTTTCCCTTTCGGCTTGCTGAGATTCAGCAAACCATCCATCGCGGCGTAAGCGACATTTATGGGATTTGTGCTGCCGTGAACTTTTGTCAGAATATCGTTTATGCCGCAGGCCTCCACAACCGCTCGCACGCTTGCTCCTGCGATAATTCCGGTGCCTGAACGGGCTGGCTTCATCAGAACAAAGGAACGGCAGTGACGTCCCACGATTGTGTGCGGTATCGTGAGTCCGTTCAAATTCACCGTCTTCATATTTTCCTCAGCCTTGCGAAACGCTTTGTCCACGGCTATTCTCACATCCGCGCCTTTGCTTTTCGCTATTCCGACTCTTCCGTCGCCGTCGCCGACAACGCAAAGAGCGGAAAAAGCCATTCTCTTTCCGCCCTTGACGACTTTCGAAACCCTCGAAATATTTATGGTCTTTTTTATCAGTTCTTCAGACTCTTCCGCTATTCTCTCGTTCATTAAAATTTAAGCCCTCCTTTCCTCGCGCCGTCGGCAACTTTCTTCACAACCCCGTGATACTTATAACCCGCGCGGTCAAAAACAACCTTCTCGATTCCCAGTTTCTTCGCTTTCTCGGCAATCCTCGCCCCGGCCGTTTCGGCATCCTTCTTCTTCCTGACAACGCCTGTCAAAACGCGCGAATTCATATCGTCCACCAGAGACACATAAATGTTTTTGTTGCTTTTGTGGACCACCAGCCTGTGAATATCCCTGAATCCGGCGGCGATCTTTTTCAAAATATGCTTATGCCTTTTTTGCCTTCTCGATTTTTTATCCATCATTTTCCTGTCACCCCGGTTCCGCCGGCTCCCGCTTTGCCGACTTTTTTCCTGACAATTTCGTCTTTATATCTTATTCCCTTTCCCTTATACGGCTCCGGAGGGCGAACCGCCCGGATTTCCGCGGCGACCCTGCCAAGAAGTTGCTTGTCAAACGATGTGATAGTGAGAACGTTTTTCTCCACTTTCGCCTTTACCTGCGGTGGAAGCGGAAACTGAACCTTGTTTGTGTATCCGCAGGTTATGATCAGGTCAGAACCTTTTAACGCGAAACCGTAGCCCAGACCTTTTATCTCAAGAACTTTTGTGAAACCGGTTTTTACGCCTGAAATCATATTTTTCACAATCGAAGCGGCTGTTCCTATCATTGCTTTGGCGAAGTTGGAATTTTCCGTCCTCTCCAAAACGACGGCATTGTCCGATTTCCCTATTTTCACCGCCGGGGGAAATTCCATCGAAAGTTCGCCAAGAGGCCCCTTTACCCTGACAGCCGAACCGTCCGAAATCTGAACATCCACTCCATCGGGTATTTTAATCGGGTTTTTAGCCAATCGACTCATATTCTCTCCACTCTGCCAGCCGGAATAAAAAATTCAATAATCCGTCCGAAGCGCCCTACCACAAATAACACAGTATTTCTCCCCCCACGCCGGCGGCGCGCGCCGACTCCCCGTCCATAACGCCTTTCGAGGTGGTAACAATACAGATGCCGTATCCGTCCACCACTTTGGGAATCTTTTTCGCCGTCGAATAAATTCTTCTGCTCAATCTGGACACTCTGCGGGCTCCCTTCAAAACAGGGGCGCTCCCCTCATATTTCGGAAAAATACGGAAAAAACCCTGCCGGCGGTCTGTTATTTTTTTAAAGTTTTCGACAAAACCCCGCTGCTTCATAATTTTCAGAATTTCGCCAATTATGGACGAGGCGGGAAAATCGATATAATCCTTCCCGCGCTCAATTCCGTTCTTAAACGCCGCCAAAAAATCGGCAATCGGATCCTGACTCAATTTTCCTCCTCATCATACTCGGTATCGCTTATCATTAGACGATATCCAACTCAATAAGGGGAAGTTTCCCCTTAGATTGCGCTCCGCTTTCCTCCCGATTCAACGGGAGAACGCTCCGCTGTCATCCCCTCAAACGGAAGGTTGGACGACTCTGCGAACCGCACCACCTCTCGGTATCGCTTATCATTAGACGATATCCAACTCAATAAGGGGAAGTTTCCCCTTAGATTGCGCTCCGCTTTCCTCCCGATTCAACGGGAGAACGCTCCGC
>JAGHAK010000166.1 GCA_021161565.1 Elusimicrobiota bacterium
GGTGTGGTTCAATGGCAGAACATCAGCTTCCCAAGCTGAAAACGGGGGTTCGATTCCCCTCACCCGCTATAGCGTTGAATCCGCGGGGTTAAGCTGAAAACGCCCCGCCAACGGCGGGGTCACCCGCTATATAAACCCCAATTTGGGGAATCGAAGCCGACCCGAGCGCATCCTTAACGGATGAAAAGCGAGCGAAGGGAGCGGCAGCGAGGGCGGCAGGCTTCGGCGGGTGCCGGTCGCGATGAATAAAGAGCGACGACCGAGCCCGAAGGGCGAGGGAAAGGCACGGGCGCGAGGCGGTGAGCGCCCCGGGTCCGAAGGACAGTGGCTACGACGGGGGAAAAGGATTCCCCTCACCCGCTATATAAACCCCAATTTGGGGAATCGAAGGGGAAATAAGGGGGAGCAGGCACCCAAAGCCCGAAGGGCTCCGATTTACTCGGAGGGTGCCGTTGAGGGGGAAGAATTCCCCCTCAATATAAGGATTCCCCTCACCCGCTATTAAGATGGTGAATGGTAAATAGGGGTTAGGGGACAGCAGTAGAATGAAGGATAAAAGAATACAACACATTTACGAACTGATTTTTCTCAAACTGATAATTTTTTTCGTTCGGCTCCTTGATTTCGAGATGACAAAAGTGGCGGGAAATCTTTTTGGACTTTTCCTTTTTTACTGTCTGCCAATCAGAAAGAAAACGGCGATAAGAAACATCAGAAAATCACTGGGCACAAAAAGCGGCGAAGCCATAAAAATCACAAAAAAAATGTACAAAAATTTCGGAAGAAGCCTTTTTGAATTTATGAACATAGAGAAACTCGACAGGAAAAACATTTCCCCCCTCGCGGAATTTCAAAACATTGAAACCCTTGAAAAAGCGATTTCGGAAAACAAAGGCGTGATATTTTGCACCGTTCATCTCGGAAACTGGCATTTTATGGGATACGCGCTGAAAAGAAGAGGCATCGTTGTAAATCATATCCTGAAAAAACAAAAAAACGAAAAGGTTTTCGAGATTCTGAAAAACACAATTTCCGGTCTTGGAATGAAATATCTCATTCTCCAAAAAGTGCCGAAAAACATCTTCCGCGCTTTAAGAAACGGCGATGTCGTGGAATTTCTCTGCGATCAGGATGCGGGAAAAACCGGCATTTTCGCGAATTTCTTCGGGCGGCCCGCCTCGACCGCGCAGGGGCCGGCTCTCTTCCACAAAAGCGTCAAGGCCCCGATTGTCCTCGCCTATTGCGTTCGCGAAGGGAGAAAATACAAAATTCTGTTTCGCATTTACGAAAATCCGCGGGAATCGGCGGAAAAAATCGTCGCCGATTACACGAAATATTTTGAAAATACCATCCGAAAATACCCCGACCAGTATTTCTGGCTCCACAAGAGATGGCACACAAAACCTCACAACCGGTAAATATAAAACTTTTGCCATACCGAAAACTGATGTCAATTTGACCTGCGACAAATACTTTTATACAATTTTTATGAGATCGGGGATTCTGGAGAATTGGGAAAGGCGGAAAAATGAAAAAAATAGATGAGATAAAAAACATACTCAGGCAGCAGTATGACAAACTGCGGTCAAAATACAAAGTTAACCTGAATTATTCACCCTTCGAGCCGCCCCCGATTTTATCGGGGATGCATGAATAATGTAGGTTAAGAAAAAACATCAGGATGTCAACTGGCAAGATGCCGCCTATGGAATTTATCCCGAATTCAAAAGATATTTTTGCGGTGTTTACAGATTGACGGAATGTTTGTAAAATATCTGGATTTGAAAATAGCGAAAAGGTAAAATTAAAATTTTGCGGGAGGTAATAAAATGACGGAAAAAGAAAAATTCATTAAATTTGTGGAAGAAAAAAACTCCACGCAGCCGGAGTTTATCCAGTGCGTCAGGGAAATAATTGAGTCGGTGTGGGATGTTTATAACAGCTCTGATAAATTTAAAAAAGCCAGGATTCTTGAGCGCATGGTGGAGCCTGAAAGAATCATAATATTCAGGGTGTCATGGCAGGACGACGCCGGTGATGTGCACGTTAACCGCGGCTATAGGGTGCAGTTCAATAGCGCTATCGGTCCTTACAAGGGCGGACTGCGTTTTCATCCCAGCGTGAATCTCGGTTTGCTTAAATTTCTCGCGTTTGAACAAATTTTCAAAAACAGCCTCACAACTCTGCCTATGGGCGGAGGTAAGGGCGGCGCAGATTTTGATCCCAAAGGAAAATCTGATAACGAGGTTATGCGTTTCTGTCACGCTTTTATGTCAGAATTGTACAGGCACATAGGGCCTGACACTGACGTTCCCGCGGGAGACATAGGCGTTGGCGCCAGAGAAATAGGTTATATGTTCGGGAAGTACAAAAAAATAAAGAACGAGTTCACGGGAGTGCTCACGGGTAAAGGCACTACATGGGGAGGAAGTCTTATACGTCCGGAAGCCACGGGATACGGCCTTGTTTATTTTGTAGAGAATATGCTTGATCTGGCCGGCAAAAATTTAAAAGATAAGATAGTCGCTATAAGCGGTTCCGGCAATGTGGCGCAGTATGCCGCTGAAAAAGTTATGCATCTCGGCGGAAAAGTGATAATGCTCAGCGATTCCGATTCAACAATTATTGATGAGAAAGGCCTGGACACTGATAAGCTGGAGCATGTTAAGTACATCAAAAATGTTGAGAGAGGAAGGATAAAAGAATACGCTGATAAATATCCGGCCGTGTGCGTGACGGGGAAAAATGTGTGGAGAGTTATTAGGGAGAAAAATATAAAAGTGGATATTGCTCTTCCATGCGCCACCCAGAATGAGCTCAACGCCGAAAACACGGAAGCTCTTATTAAAAACGGATGTTTCTGCGTGGCCGCGGGGGCTAACATGCCCCTTACTTCAGACGCTGTCGCTCTTTTGAGAAAAAATAAAATTCTTTACGGCCCGGGTAAAGCCGCCAACGCCGGTGGCGTGGCAACATCCGGCCTTGAGATGACGCAAAACAGCATGAGATTCAACTGGACAAGGGAAGAGGTGGACGCAAAACTCAAGGAGATAATGAAATCAATACACACTCAGTGCGTGAAATACGGCAGTGATGAAGATTATGTGGATTATGTCAAAGGCGCAAATATCGCCGGTTTTTTGAAAGTGGCCAACGCCATGCTTGAACAGGGAGTGTGCTGAAATAATTACAGGCAGAAAAGAGTTTGATTAGAAGGAAGTACAAAAATAATTAACCCAGATTTTTCATTAGAAAAATCTGGGTCAAGAATGTTGCAGGGGGAATTAAAAAGAGGAATTTTTCCTTTTTTGAGAAAAGGTGAAAAAAACCTGCTTGTTGAATTGCGAATGAGGTTTGCAATTAAGATTTCTGCTTTTCGAGTTCTTTTAGTACCCTGTCGGGACGGAATGGCCACGAATCAAGCCAGATGCCTGTAGCGTCGTTAATCGCCAGACCTATGCATGCTGACGCCCCGTCGCAGGAAAGTTCCCCTATGGATTTGCCCACATAAGGCGTAATCGGGTCCTTAACCTCAACAAAATCGACTTCGAAAAATTCGGGAACGTCCTTTATCCCCGGGATCGGGTAATTTGTGAAATTGTCGTTGAGACATTTTCCCGTTTTGCCAAATTCAAGCGCCTCGTAAAAAGTGTGGCCGATTGTCTTAAGAACAGCGCCATAAACCTGTCCGCGAGCAAGCGCGGGATTTATCGGAATCCCGCAGTCGGTAACGGCGTAGTATTTGTCGACTTTCACCATTCCCGTGCGCCTGTTCACGGAAACCTGACAGAAATGAGCCGCGTAAGGAATAGGCGAAACCTGAGTGGTGAAAGCGCCGGATGTAATCAACTGCCCGCAGCCGGAACCTGACTGCGTAATCATTGCCAGTTCCTTAAAACTCAACTTTCTGGATGCCGTTCCGACTTTGCCGCCGGGAAAAATCTTTACCCGAGACGGCTTTACTCCAAGTATTTTTGCCGTGGCTTTAATTATTCTTTCCTTCATACTTTTGGCGGCTTTGTATGCGGCGGAACCCGTGAAAAAAGTTCCGCTTGAAGCATAGGAACCCTTGTCGAACGGCGTCGTGTCCGTATCAGCGGAAGTCACCGCTATATTGTCCTGACTGACTCCGAGTTCCTCCGCCGCTATTTTCGCGGCAACCGTGTCTTCCCCTGTTCCGAGGTCGGCTCCGCCTATGTAAAGCATAAATGTCCCGTCGGAAATCATTTTCATAACGGCATTGGCGGAATCAAGACCCGGAATGCCCGAACCCTGCATCATAATAGCCATTCCTTTGCCCTGAACGACTTCGCCATTAGCCCCCGATGTTTTGTTTCTCCATGTCCTGTAAATTTTCAGACCTTTTTTTATGCACTCCTCCAGCCCGCAACTCGAAAGTTTCTGGGCGAGACCTTCCCTGCCCTCGCCGAGCTGTTTGAGAATTTCAAGCCGATACCCTTTTTTTACGATGTTTTTCAGAATCAAATCTTCATATTTCATTCCGAGTTTTTTCGCGAGTTTTCCAAGAGTCATCTGAACAGCGAAATTCGTCTGGGGAACACCGTAGCCCTGATAGGCGCCGGAGACGACATTATTCGTATAATAAGAGGTGACCTTGTAAGACATATTCTCGCAGGTAAAAAGCGGAAGAGTTTTGGAACAGCCGTTCATCGGGACCGTAAGAGCGTGAGGTCCGTAAGCGCCGACATCCGCCTTTGTCTCGACCGAAAGAGCCGTGATTTTTCCGTTCTTTTTAGCGCCCGCTTTTATTTTCATAAACATTGCGGGTCGGGTTCTCACAGTAAACTCCTCCTTCCTCGTCATTCTGTAATAAACCGGCTTACCGGACTGATAGACAATCGTGCCGACAATGTCCTCGATGCCGCAGTCCTGTTTGGCGCCAAAGCCTCCGCCTACTTTTTCCTTGATAATTCTGATTTTGTTTTCCGGAAGATTCAAAATGTGAGCGAGAATTCTGCGAACATGAAAGGGCGTCTGAACCGAAGTGTGAATAACAAGCCGACCATTTTTCATATATCCATAAGCAGTGTGAGGTTCAAGAGGCGTGTGCTGAATAAAAGGCGTCGAATAAAAACCATCAACCGTCGCGTCGGCTTCCTTCAGTCCTTTTCCAACATCGCCGATGCCGCCGGAATTCCGGCAGACAATGTTTCTCTTCGGGTCAGCGCCAACCTGAAGAGGGTCAATGGAAGTGTCTCTGTTATGGATTATCGGCGCGCCCTCGCGGGAAGCATCCTCGATCGTGAAAACAGGTTTAAGAACTTTGTATTTGACTTTTATTTTTTTTGCCGCCGCTTTTGCGATTTCGAGAGAAGTCGCCGCCACCGCAGCGACTCTGTCTCCGATGTGCCTGACTTTCTTGCTAATCACCTGCTGGTCGTAAGGGGACGGTTCGGGATAACTCTGCCCCGCCTGAGTATAAAAAACCTTGGGGCTGTTCTTGTGGGTGAGAATATATTCAACGCCTTCCATTTTTTCGGCTTCGCTTGTGTCAATTGAGACAACTTCAGCGTGCGCGTGGGGACTTCTCAAAATGTAAAGATGCAGAGCGTCTTTCGGCACATAATCCTCGACAAAAGCGTCGTCCGCCTTCACAAACTGCTCGGCGTCTATTTTCGGAGTGAGTTTTCCGACAACTCTATAATCTTTTTTGTATTCCTTTTCAAAACTTTTCGCGGATTTGCCTTTCAGAATTTCGAAGACATTGTAAATCTGCTTGTAGCCCGTGCACCGGCACAAAACCCCCTCGAAAGCGTCCGCTATCTGCTCTTTCGTGGGCTTTTTTACTTTGTCGATCAGCGATTTTGCCGCAAGAATCTGCGCGGGAGTGCAGTATCCGCACTGGACAACCCCTGCTTCAATAAACGCTTTTTGTATTCCGTCAAGTTGCCCGTTTTCAGATAAACCCTCGACAGTCGTCACATTTTTCCCGTCAATCTGGGGAGCGATAAGCATGCAGGAGTTTACCAGTTTGCCGTCAAGAAGAATCGCGCAGTTTCCGCATTTTCCCTCTTCGTCGCAGCCTTTTCTTACGGAATTAACGGACAAATCCTTCAGAATATACAAAACTTTTTTGTCGGGTTCAACATCCAGTTCAACCTTTCTTTTGTTCAGAAAAAATTTTATCTTCATCTTGTCTCTCCTTTTATCTCGCTCAAAATGTTTATTATGTGCTCTTCGACGATTCTTCTTTTGACTTCCTTCGAAACCTTTACATCGCCGATTGGCTTTATCTCTTTTTGAACAATTTCGTTCAAAGCGGAGACGAAAATCTCCCTCTGTTTTTTCCCGTTCAAAAATTTAACCGCCTCTTTTGAAATAAAAAGCCGCCTGTGAATGCCGCTTAAAGAAATTTCGGCATCTCTTATTCTTCCTCCGGCAATTAAATACCCAACAGATGTGAAAACCGACAAAAAATCGCTTGCTGCGACTTTTTCCTCTCTGAATTTCACAATTCTGTCAGGGTTTTCAATTATGACCGAAACGATAATCCCTTCGTTTTCCGAAAGCCATTTATCAAGAGAAACCGTTTTCTTTTTTCCGTTTGAAAAATATTTCACCTTCGCCTTGTAGCAAACAAGAATGGGCAGAATATTCGAGATAAAAAATTTGCCGGCGATATTTCCGCCGACAGTCGCCATATTCCGCACATTTCTGCTCGTAAAAAGCGCCGACGCTCCCGCGAGAGACGCAGGGACATCTCCGCTTTCGGCAATTTCCTGAATCGTTGTCATCGCGCCGATTTCAACGCCTTTTTTCAATTTTTTAATTCCTTCAAGTTTCAGCGCTTTAAGGTCGATGAGCCGTTCCGCCCGCGGGCTTCCCTTCCAGTTCAAAATTGTGCCCCCTGCAAGGTAAAAAGCGCGCGCGGATTGCTTCTTTAACTTTTCCGCTTCGCTCAAAGATTTTGGAACAAAGTAATCCATATCAAACTCCTTCCTGCCTGCCGCCGGCCCGCCGTCAGGCAGGGTAGGCAGGTCATCTGAATTTTTTAATTATAACATTTTGAAACGCGCTGAGTGAAGAGGAACGAAAAAATTTGCTATCTGCTATTTATTACTTTTACAATTTGCTCACATTTCTCCAGTTCAAAATCTGGACGGAACTCCACTTTTCCTGACTTATGCGACGGGACACCCATTTTTCAAATCCCCTCGTCGGAAACAATGACTTTTTTTACTCTCATGTGGAAGTCAAAAAATATTGGACAAATTGTAAGTGAGATTGACAATTTGTCCAAGGGTTTATAGAATCAATTTTCACCGCTTTACTGATTCTGATATTCTGTTATCTGTTTCTATTTCTTTTTCCTACCCAAATTCAATCCCATTTGAACATAAGATCAAAATATAAAGTTTTCTTATTACATCTTGGGCAGAGAAGACATTTACCAACTTTTTGCAGTTTTCCATCTTTAGTTCGTCTTGCTACTGCATCTGTTATAATTTTTCCATCTACTTCAATAGCCATCTGGCCACATTTTGGACAAGGATATATCTTAATAGTCTTTTCCAATTCATAGACGTAGACCTCGCCAAGTGGCCTCACTATATTGGTCTTACACTCTTCTATTTTTTTATCAGGCTGCAAGTGGTTTCCCCGAATATGTTTTTTATTGAATTTAACAGGAATCGAAAAAAAGTTCTTGCATTTATCACAATAGATAATTGCGTAAGAAATCGCTTTACCCCCTCCAATATGTAAACTCTCTGACTCAAATTTACAACTTAAACATTTTAATCTACCACCCCACCCAGCTATAGTTAAAGAAACTACGCCAAAACTGAATGTTATTAACAATAAAATTGCTAAAAATCTTTTCATATTAAATTATAACCCCAGATTAAAAACAACATACACATCCACCAGCCGACGCATAAAGGTGGACAGCTAAACTAAGGATTAGACCTATTGCAGAAAGAATTACAAAAATTTGCATTCTTTATTTTCTTATTTTTCCATTTAACAATATACATTTATTTTTTAGCAAATATCTTAACGGATGTCGAAAAATTTTGGCAAAACTTTACTATTTAATTTTTAATTTCCTATGACCTTTGCCTTTTATCATATCAAGAGCATGCGGAATCAAATCCCAGACCACAGAAAGACACTCCTCAACTGCTCTGGGACTTCCCGGAAGATTTATGATTAAAGTTCTGCCTCTTAAAGCGCAAATTCCCCTTGAAAGAGCCGCCCTTTTTGTTTTTTTGATTGTCTCCGCTCTCATAAGTTCCGCCAAACCCGGAACGATTTTGTCGGAAACTTCCGATGTCGCTTCGGGAGTGACGTCCCGGGGACCCAAACCTGTGCCGCCAGTGGTCAAAATCAGCGCGGCTTTTCCTGTATCCGAATAATAAATAAGCCGCTTTTTTATTTCTTCTCTGTCATCGGGAATTATCTCAAAACTTGTATCAAAATCTTTTTCCGCGAATTTCAAAATCTTCTTACCGCTCAAATCCTGCCGCAATTTGCGGCTGGCAGAATCGCTGATTACGATAATTGCCGCTTTTTCCATAGCCCTATACTGTCTCCCTTTTTAATTTTCCCGCCTTTAATCACTTCGGCAAAAACGCCCTCTCTCGGCATAACGCAGTCGCCGACAAGTTCGAAAACGGAACAACCGTGATGGCATTTTTTACCCTTTTGAGTAATTTTCAGAACGACTTTTTCCCCTATGCGCAGAAAATCGCCTTTTCTCAGAGCCGTCAGGTTGAAATCTTCAGTCGTTATGTTTTCCGCGAAATCGCCCGGCTTGACATCAGCTCCTTTTTTAATCATTTTCAAAATCGACTCATACTGAAGCAGACTCACCTGCCTTTTCCACTTGCCTGCGTGAGCATCACCGCAAATCCCGTAGTTTTTCCGAAGCATTGCCCGTGAAACATTTTTCTTTTTCTCGCCGCGGCGGGATGAAACCGAAATCGCTTTAATCTTTCCTTTCATAGCGTCCGCTTTTGCCGCCGGTTTTCTCAATCAGTTTTATTTCCAGTATCGTCAAATTTTTACTCAATGGTTTAAGCATATCGTAAACCGCAAGAAGCGTGACTGAAACAGCGATGAGAGCCTCCATCTCGACGCCGGTGCGATTGAAAGTTTTCACGACTGACTTTACCTCAATTTCGCTCTTCGAATTTTTGAAACTGATATCGCAATGCGTCAGTTCGAGGTTATGGCACATAGGAATGAGATTTGAAGTCATTTTACAGGCGTTTATTCCCGCGATTTTCGCGACCGCGAAAATGTCTCCTTTCGGAAGATTTCCCTTTTTTATCCGGTTCATTATCTCCGCGCCGACTTTTATCGCGCCGACTGCCACAGCGGTTCTCAAAGTCGGTTTTTTCCCGGACACATCAATCATCTTCAATTCCGCTTTTCTCATTTTTTTATCACCTCTTCCCAAACGCGCACTTCGGATAAACGCATACGGGACAGTGCGGACAAAGACCGCCGTATCCTCTTTCTTTTATCATTTTTTTTGTTATTTCCACGCCTGCTAAAGCAACAGGGAAAAAAACATCCAGAGTGGTTATCCTGTAAAAAATAGCCGCCGCGGGAACGCCGAAGACGGGAACATCTCCGAGATACGCCACAAGAAACATATTTCCGGGAAGAACAGGCGTGCCGTATGCGACGATTTTCGCTCCGGAGCCTTTTATCGCTGCAGGCGTAACATCGTCGGCATCAACGGACATTCCACCCGCCAAAATCAAAATGTCGCATCGCTTTGCCATCACGGAAATCGACCTTTCTATTCGGACTCTGTCATCAGGCAGAATTTTTGACATTCTTAAAACCGAACCGTATTCCTCAACTTTTCCGCGAATTATCGGTGTGAATTTATCCTTAATCAGCCCTTTCGCGACCTCGCTTCCTGTGACAATCAAACCGACATTTTTTTTCGCAAACGGCAAAACGCTTATTACTTTTTTCCTTCGGGCAAGCGAAAGAACCGCTCCGACATTTTTTCTTTTTGTGGCAAGCGGGATAATTCTCATTCCCGCCAGCGTTTCGCCTTTTTTTACGGGAATGAAAGAATGCCTTGTCGCCAAAACAACATCCGGAACGCTGTTTATCTTATCGACTGCTTTTTTCTCGACGACAAGAAGACCGGCGCGGGATGCAATAAAATTGATTTTCCCCTCCCGCGGCTCCGTTGTTTCCACATTCCTTCCCGCGAGTTTTCCAAAAGCGAAAGCGGCGTCCTGTTCGTGCGTTTCATTTTTTCCAAGTTCGAGAACCCAGATATTTTCCTTTCCGATTTTGAGAAGTTCGGGGATATCTTCTTTCTTTATTATGTGGCCTTTCCTGAAAGCGGCGCCTTTGAATTTTCCCGGAACAACCTTTGTGAGGTCATAATCCAGAACTTTTCCAACGGCGTCCGTTATTTTTATGGATTTTCTGCGCAAAACAACCTCCAGTTCTCAGGCGTTATAAATTCTCAAATATAACGCATCCTGTCAAGTTTTTTTGTTGTTATACAGACGTAACAAAGGATATTTAGAGAAAGCGACAAAAATGATTGGATTAAGCTAAAAAACGGAGAAGGCAGAAAAAGAATGGGAATATCCTGTAAAGTTTTATAAAATTAATTTGGTGGATAACCTGGACACGCAGCAGGCTAAGGTGAAAGAGAAAGTCTTGTTTGAAAGGGTGAGACAAAACAGCATTGAAGTTTCTCTGAAGTAAACACTTTAGTGCGAAAGTCTTCCAAAAGTTCTCTGGCAATGTTGCGGATGCTTCCGAAAATTTTGCGAATTTGCTTGTTGAGCAGACTACCTTTCTCCATTAGTTGATTGTCGCCCGTCGCTCATATATCAATGCTGATATGTTCACTTCTCGCTCCTTGTTTCGCTCAAAAAATCACCTCAGTCAAAGTGTAAACTATTTCCTGCCCTCAGCAGTATGGTTTTCGGACTTCTCTTTCTAAAAAAGGAAAAGCAATTTTCTAGTAAAACTATCTGCTAAAGTTACCTTCCCTGCCGAAGCGATTTCCTCCCCTGTTATTTCCTTCTCTTCGGGGACGCGCCTCGTCCACCCGAATTGTTCTTCCGTCAAGTTCTGTCTGATTAAGCGAGTTCTTTGCTTTTTCTGCCGCTTCGGAATTGCCCATTTCGACAAAACCGAAACCTTTTCTGCCGATGATGTTCACCGAAACGACTTCTCCGTACTGCGAAAAAACTTTCCGCAACGTTTCTTCCGAGGTGTCATAATTAAGATTGCCAACATACAACCGTGCGCTCTGCATCAAAATCCTCCTTGCCCGCAGCCCTGGCTGCAGGACACAACCAACCAACAAACTGTTTTAATTATCGCAAATCTTGGTCATCAAAGCAAGCCGGCCGCAAAGCCGAGATAAACCGCGTAAGTGCCGAGCAAAACCGCCGCTTTTAATTTCGCCATTTTTTTAAGCCTCAAAAAAACGAAAAGTTCCAAAAGGAAAATGAAAGTCCAGCCGAACGCAAAATCCGGATTTTTCACTGTCACAGGTCTTACCAACGAGGAAACGCCCAGAAGCAGATACAGATTGAGCGCCTGCGAGCCGACGAGTTCGGAAACCGCGATTCCGATTTTCCCCTTTCTCATCGCCGTTATCGAAGTAGCAATTTCTGGCACGGATGTGCCGAAAGCAATCATTGTAATCGCGATGACAAACTCCGAAATTCCCGCACCACGTGCGAACGCGCCAGCCGACCAGACAACTCCGCGGGAAGCCAAAGCCAGAGTCAAAATAGAGAAAAAAAATTTCAGAAACAGATTAAATGCCCCGCCTTTCGAATCCGGAATTTCGGCAAACTTTGCGCTGATCTTGGAATTCGCGAAAAAATAAACCGCGATGACCACGATGAAAACGAAACCCTCGACGCGCGAAATTCCGTCGCGGGCGACAAAAATCATCGCCACGGAGCCAGGCAGAAGGAAAAGCGCATTTACGGAACAGAATTTCCCGCTTAGAAATTTTTCCTCATCCGCCAATTTTCCCTTTTTTCCGACAAGCAGGAAAATAATGGCAAAAGCGACGCCTGTGTTGGCGGCAATGGATCCGGTGGCGTTTCCGACGACAATATCAGGATGCCCCAAAAAAGATGCGAAACCCGTCACAAAAATCTCTGGAGCGGAAGTCCCCAGCGCCACAAGAACAAGCCCTATAAATACATCCGAAATTCCGAAATGGCGGGCGATCCCCGATGAACTTTCCACAAGGACGTCCGCAGATTTAAAAACGATGTAAAAGCATAAAAAAGCAACCAAGAAGTAAAAAAACAAAATCATTTAAAGACAGCGAAACGACAAAATGACAAAGCGACAAGTTGAAAAGTTGACAAGTTAACAAGTTGATAAGGGAAAATCCCCCCTCTCTTTCTCCCCCCTTCCAAGGGGGAGATTAAGTAGGGGGTTCTTTTCACCTTTTCACCTTTTCACCTTTTCACCTTTTCTACTTTTCACCTTTTCTCCTTTTTA
>JAGHAK010000059.1 GCA_021161565.1 Elusimicrobiota bacterium
AAGAAATTGCCGAAATCGGAGGAACTCTCGGAACTCATCAGAGGAATCACCGCGATAGGCGCGAAGCACGGCATAGAAATAGACAATCTCAAAATCGGCAGCATTATCTCCAGGCAGTACTATCAGGAGCACAGTTACAGTTTTTCAATAACTTCGACCTATCATAGAATTGCCAGGTTCTTCGCCGACATCTGTCAGGAAGAGAGAATTATGACCGTGAGGGATTTGAAACTTGTTCCAGGCAGCGCCACTGGAACGGGCCGGCCTCGGATGCAGGCGATGTTCACGCTTGTGGTGTACACATACAAAGGATAAGGTTGAGGATGGGTTTTACAAAGTATTTTTGCGTTTTTCTGATGGCGTCGGTCTTTTTCGCAGGTTGCGGCAAAAAAAAGACGGTCGCCTCGCGTCATTCCGCTGTATCGAGGAAAAAGTTTGTGAGGAAAAAGTCGGAAAAAAAGAAACCCGAGCCCAGGAAATATGTGTATGAGGGCTATAAAAACAGAAATCCGTTTTATCCCGCGGGCGCAGGAGTCCCGTCTTTGTCGGCGTCTTCCCAGGCAGAGGCTTCTTCCGAGGTTGGGGATTATCGCCTCACGGGAATTATGACCGATATGTCTGGCGATAAGTATGCCATCCTTTCCGATGCCAACGGGACGAATTATATCCTAAAAAACGGCTGGCTTTACGATTCCGAGGGAAACAGAATCTCAGGAGTTACAGGAACGGTCTTTGAAGACAGGATTGTGATAATTTCAGGCAAGAAAATAAAAGAACTGAAACTGCCGGAAACAGAAACCGGTTTAAAGTTTGAATAGTCCGAATTTTAAGAAACCCTTGACAAGTCCGCGAAATAGTATTATAATGTATTATGCTGCCGTAAAGGCGTTTTTGCGGAGGTTGAATAGATGAAAACGAGAAAATATCTTACCGCGGGTGAAGTGGCGTCGGCTCTCGGCATTTCAAAGCAAACGCTTGTGAAGTATGAGAAGTTTGGGATTTTTCCGAAAGCCAGAAGAAACAACTTGAATGGATGGAGGGAATACACGCGGGAAGATGTGGAAATATTGAAAAAAATTATGGGCAGAACATAAAAATTTAAAATGCAAAATTCAAAATGTAAAATAATTGGGACGGGAGGAATTATGCGGATATTGAAAGTTTTTGTTTTTCTGTTTTTAATTGTTTTTGTGCAATATTCAAATGCTCAGGAATTCGAAAAGATAAAGGATGTCAGGGTCAAAGTCGATTCCGCGAAAAAAATTTCCGTGGTTATAGATGTCACAGGGCCTGTTAACTACTATCTCTTCAAAGTTAGCAATCCCGCGCGTCTTGTGGCTGAGTTCACAAGCACGGAACTTGGCACGGCGAAAAGGGAGATTCCTGTAAAGAGTTCCTTTGTGAAAAAAATCCGGCTGGGGCAGTTCAAAGACACCCCGGTAAAAATTTCGCGGCTTGTTTTCGACCTTTCCGGCGAGAATGTTTATTATGACGCGGTCACAATCGGCAACACCGTAAGAATTGCCGTGGCGAATTCCACAGCCGCCGCCAAGGTTGTTATCCCGTCCGTTATTTCTTCTTCGGCGAAGAAGAAAATAAAAAGGATTGCGCGCAACATTCCCACCGCGGCGCACAAAAAGAAAGTCGAGGAGATAAAAAAAAGTCAGGGCGAAACCGTTTCCTCCGAATCCCTCGCTGAAAAGCCAGCGCCGTTCAAAGTTGATAAAATAGAAACCGAAGGCGGTTTCCCAAAAATCAGCACAAGAAAAATTTCGATAAATTTCTACGAAACGGATGTCCGGATGATTTTCAAGGCTATAGCCGAACAGACGGGAATAAATATAATTTACGGGCCGGATGTTCAGGGCACGGTGACTTTGAAACTGAAAGATGTCTCTTTCGATGACGCGATGAGACTGATTCTGAAGATGTCGGGTCTGGTTGTCAAAAAAGAAGCCGATAACATAATAAGAGTTCTGACGCCGGGGCAGTTGAGCAAGGAGAGGTCCCAGGCGACCCAGTTTACGAGGGTTTTGTCTCTGAAATACACGCGCGCGGAAGATGTGAAAAAACAGTTGTCTTCGATAAAAATTCAGGGAATTTCCGCGACGATTTCGGACGACCCCCTCACGAACAGTCTTATTATCACAACAAGTCCGGAAGGGCTCGAAAAATATCAGGAACTGATAAACATTTTCGATGTAAAACCCCGTCAGGTTCTCATAGAGGCCAGCATGATGGAAGTTGACTACAATGACGGGCTCGACCTCGGCATATCATGGGGACTGTCGAATTTCAATGTCATAAACAAAGGTAACAGCAAAGTTACGGGTTCCGTTCAAACCATTCAGAACACCGTTGGAACTCTTGGCACGCCGTCTCTTACATTCGCGCTTGGAGGCGTAATAAACAACAACAAATTCAACGCCACAATGACAATGCTTCAGAAAAAGGGAAAAACGAAAAAGCTTCTGAATCCGAGAATTGTGGCGATGAACAATGAAAAGGCAGAGATTCTTTCGGGGGAAAAAGTCCCCTATTCCCAGACCACGGTTACCACTTCGGGTTCGACTCAGTCGACGAGTTTTACGGATGTCGGTGTGAAACTTGAAGTCACCCCGACGATACATTCCGAAAATTATGTGACTCTCGAAATCCATCCTGAAGTGAGCACCATAAGGGAATTTCGTCCCGAGGGTCCTTGGATTGTCACAAGAGAGGCGACGACAAAGGTTATGGTCAAAAACGGCGAGATGGTTGTCATAGGCGGGCTTATAAAGGAAGAAGACCTGAAATCAATCGAGCAGATTCCGATTCTCGGGGAACTTCCCATACTCGGATATCTTTTCAAGCACCAGCAGGATACCAACGACAGAGTTGAACTTTTCATTTTTCTTAAACCTGTGATTTTGGATTAATGGATGCGGACCAGATTCAGCAGGCGAAAGTTCTGAAAGATGCCGGAATGTATTTCGAAGCGGCGCAGTTTTACCAGAAGATAATCCGAAGCAATCCCACCGACAAATCAGCCCGGCTCGGGTACGCGCAGTGCCTGATAAAGCAGGGACTGAAGGAAAAACTCAACTCGCTTCTCGAAAAAGCGAAAAAAATTCTTTTTGAACTTATTGAGGATGATTACGGATTTTTCGCCGCACATGACGAACTAATTTTTCTTCACCATCATCTGAACCAGCTGGGAAACCTGTCGAAATTCTACAACGAAAAACTTCGTCTCTTTCCGCAGCGCGAGATTTACAGGCAGTGCATAAAAAAAATTTCGACCGTTTCTCTTCTCGCGATTCCGACAGAAAACAAAAAGGAGTCGTGGGGAATGTCTTTTTTTATGCGGCTTTTTATTCATTTTGTCATTGTTTCCGTGTCGGTCATTTTTGTCCTGTCCCTGACTGTTAAGAAATTCAGAAGTCTTGTTTTCCCTTCTGCTCTTTTTATTTTTCTTTTTATCGGCTGGTCGGTATTCCGTTTTTTGGCAAAGCCGAAAAAAAGAGACAAGTGGTGAGTGGTAAGTAGTAAGTAGGGGGATGGGAAAGATAGCGGGCGAATTAAATAGAGAAAAGGGAAAAGTGAAAGGGGAAAAAAGTGAAAAATGAAAAAATGGAAAAAATTGCCTTATCAACTTATCAACTTTTCAACTTATCCCCTTTTTTACTTTAACATTTTGAATTTTGATTTGGCTTCCGCCGAAGGGTGCATGGAACAGTGGCGATAATTCTTTTTTTGCTTCCGCTTGGGCTGTTTTTCTCCCTTTATTTCGATTTGTGGGCGATAGCCGCCTTTATTGTCCTGTCGTTTTTTTTTGTCGCAAAAAAAATAAAAATCCCGGCTGTCATCTATTGGTTTTTCGTTTTTTATATTTTTTCGCTGTTGTTGAATTTCTTTATTCCCGCCCAGTTCGAGAATTCGATTTTCGCCCTTCAGATTGTTCTCTGCGCCGTTTTTTTCGTGGCGGGGTATAATATCGCAGACGCTACTCCGCCTGTCAGGACGGTTTTTAATCTTATCGCGCCCGTTTTTTTTATTGTCTTTCCATTTGTGAAAACGAATCTCAATCCAAATGTGGTTTCCTCTTTTCTCGCCCTTTTTGTCTTATTTGTCTGGATGAGTGATTTGAAACAAGCATTCAAAATCGTTTTTGTTTGTCTCGGCGTATTTTTTATTGCCCGCAACGGTTCGGTTGTTGCGCTTTTTTCACTTTTCTGCGGCTTTGCCGCATGGAGAAGGAAGAAAGTATACTGGTTGCTTGTCTTCGCTGCCGCTGTCGCGGTTCTGTTTGCGGAGGAAAATTCCATCGTGGAGAGAATCGTATGGCTGGGCAGGGCTTTTGGAATTTTGAAGAGGCATCCTCTTGGAATCGGTTTTTTCAGCGCTAAATACTTTCTTCCAGCCACAGGCGTTCAGAATACGATTTTTGTTCATAGTTTCCTTGCCCAGTTTTTGCTTGAAGGCGGCGTTGTTGCTGCGGTTTTGCTTATTTCGGCGGCTGTCGATTTTCTGAAAAATTTGAGAAGAGACGCTCGCTGGGCGATTGCCGCGGGCTTTGTTCTTGCCGCGCTGGATTACTCTTTTTACTACGTCGGTTGCGGAATGATTTTTTCGTTTATTGCGGGAAATTCTCTGAAAAGGGAAGCGAATTTTCGGGAGTATGGTTTTCTCAGGAAGTTGGTTTTTTATCTGATGTTTTTTTCGGCGCTGGTTCTCTCTGCTGTTATGTTTTCGAGTTCGCGCAATTTCGCGAGAGGCAATTTCTGGCTCTTCAAGAATCCATCGAAGGCGTTGTATTTCTATGAAAAAATTTCGTCTTTTCCCCGCATTCCCGCGGGATTTGCCGCCCGAGCCGCGGCAAAGAGCATTATAGGGCAGCGCAACGACGATAAAAAAATGATAGCCGAAAGTTTTGTCCTGGCGGAGAAGGCGCTGGTATTCAGGGATGTCAGAAATCCCGCATACAGGGATTTTCTGGCTGCGAAGAAAAAAGGAAATCTGGGAAAACTTCGCGCTGCCTGCGGAAAAATTCTCTTTTTGAACGGAATTGTGCTGAAAAGAGAGTAGCAAGTAGCAAGTAGCAAGTAGCAAGTGGTAAGTGGTAAGTGGTGAGTGGTGGAAAGGGGAAAATAGCGGGCGAATTAAATAGCGAAAAGCGAAAAAGTTGAAAAGTTAAAAAGTAAAAAAGGTGAAAAAGTAGAAAAGTAGAAAAGGTAAAAGAACCCCCTACTTAATCTCCCCCCTGGAAGGGGGGAGAAAAAGAGAGGGGATTTTCCCTTATCAACTTGTTAACTTATTAACTTGTCACTTTGTCATTTTGGGGGGCTTTACAGGGATGAGGAAATTTTGTAATAAATTTAACTTATGAGCGAAGTGAAAATGGGTTGCGTGAGGGATGTAATTCATGATTATATTTATTTCACGCTGAATCAGAATGAAGGCGATGTTTCGGAGAAGGATATTATAGACTCTCCGTGGCTTCAGCGCCAGAGAAGGATTTTTCAGTTACAGGCCACATGGATGGTTTTCCCCTGCGCCACGCACACGAGATTTCAGCATGCTCTCGGGACAATGCATCTTGCCGGTCATCTTGCCTGGAGACTTTACGATGATTTCAAAAGAGTTTTCCCAAACGAATACATCCCGCCGGAGAGAACTTATGTCGAGGAGGTTTTTCGTCTCGCAGGGCTTCTCCATGACATCGGTCACGGGCCGCTCGGCCACCTGATTGACGACGTTTATACCTGGAAAAAATACGGAAAAACGCACGAGGATATTTCGGCGAAGGTAATAACCGGCGAACTCGCGCCGCTAATCGAGAAAATAAATTTTTCGCCACATGGTTATTTTCATCAGAAAATAAATCCCGAAACGTTGATAAAATTCATAAAAACGCCGCCTAATTTCGAGGGTTACGCTTTGTGGGAGCAGATTTTTTCGAAAATAATGCTCGGTGTTTACAGCGTCGATATAATAGATTTTCTTCTGCGGGACAAATACTACTGCGGAACGAAGGAGTTTGGAAGCATCGACATAAAACGCCTGCTTGACAACACGGTGGTGACGGATTCAGGGTTCAGCATGGAGAAAGAAGCGCTTCCGGCGTTCAAGAATTTTCTCGCCACGAGAATGTCGATGTTTTGCCACATCTATTTCAATGAGAAAAAGCAGTTGTTCGAAACTTCTTTCGGCAAAATCCTTCCGGATGTTTTAAAACTGATGAAAGTGGGTGATCCCTATAAAAATCTAAGAAAATACTTTTTTCTCGACGACTATTATGTCAATTCCACTCTTCTCGACTGGTCGAAAAGAGGCGCAGGCGAAGCCAGAAAAATAGGCAGGAAGTGGGAGAAAATCGCTGTTTTGAGAGAGACGCCCTTCGCGATGGTTCTTTCAGGACAGAAGTCGTATTTCAAATTTGTGAGGAAAAGCGATTTACTCGACGAAAGAAAAGTCGAATCGTTTGTCCGCCAGAAATACAGAATAAAGTGTCCCGTTTTCGTCAACATAGATGTTTTTGATGTTCGCCTTCAGAATGTTTTTGCGCAATTCGCCGATTTGGCTTCTCTGAAAAAGGAAGATAATCTGAAATGCATAGCCCTTTATGACAGCGAAAACGACAAAGTTTTGGGCGAGGAAATGAACAAGATGCTTGCGGATATCCCCGTAAAATTCCTGATGTGGCAGGTTTATGTCCCTTCGAAATATGGAAAGAGAATCAATGCAGTGATAAAATCCGAGAGCGAGGCAGGCGAGGATTTTACGGACTTTCAACTGGACCTGCCTCTCGGGCCTTTAAGGTGGGACGAGAAAAAAGAAAAGACAGAAATCACAAACGCCTGATTATTGAACGCGGGTTGTGTTGTGCCGCTGTTGACAATCCGGAAATATTTTGCGAAAATAAAAAAGTGAAAAAATTACTGTTTTATTTTTTGGCTTCTGCCGGTTTTGTTTCTGTGGTGTTTGCCTCGGGTGAACTAATCGTCGCATGGGATGCGTCCAACGGCGCAAATGTCGTTTCCTGGACCCTTCCGCAGGTCCAGTTAAACGGAACTTATCAGTATCATTCGGTTGATATTTACAGGACTTTCGGCTATTCGTCCGGCGTCGATTCCTGGACCCTTGTGAATGCGGGGGTTATAGACGGGTCCTTTACGGATTACTGCGGTTACGGAAGTTTCTCGTATGAGTTGAGGAATGTTGCGCAGTATAACTACGATTCCGATAATGATGTCTGGTACACCAGTTCCGCTTTTCCCGATTACGGTCCTGTGGCGAGTTATTTTATGAGTGACGGCTCCAATTCGAGGAATATCACCATTGCTGATGCCGCCGGCGGACAGGAAAGTTTCGGTGGGAAATGGAAAATTTCGTATTCTCTTCAGGAAACCTGTCCCATCGATGTGAGGATATACGGACCGGGAACGAAATTTACATACGATTCCGAAGGTTTTTATGTTCGTCCAGCCTCAACCTGGTGTGTGAGAACGATTGTGGATTACAAAGACATAATAGATTCCGTGCCCCGTCCTGCCGGAAGCAATTACGAGGAATGGGACTGCACGGATTCTTCGGGGAATATCGTCGGAAACGGGATTTATTATGTTATGTTCGAGATTTTCGACCCGTTCAACCCTCCGTCCGATCCGCTTAACCCGCAGTACAACGCCGCAACGGGAGTTTACGAAAAGAGAGACGCTTGGGTGGGCGTCATTCCGATAGATATTCTGCGAATAAAGGATTTTTCCGCGACAGGAATAAACCAGACCAACACGACTTCGTCCATTTCCTACAACATCAACAACGCCGCTGAAATAAAGGTTCTCATTTTGGCAAGCGGCAAGGAATTCGCCATCGCGAGTTCTTCGGGTTCGATTTCCTACGGAAGCAACAGCACATATAACTACAAAGCAGGGGATTTGATACCATCTTCAGGTCAGGGTTCGGATATTGTCAATATTATTTCATATTACAGGCAGGCAGGCACAAATTGCGAAACATGGGATGGACAGTCGGCTACAGGAATAGCAGTTGAAAATGGCCTTTATCCGGTGGGAATTTGCGCCAGGGACAGATCGGATAACACGGCAATCGCCACGGACGGAAACGACCAGCCCTTTTTTACGACCATAACAGTTGATAAGAGAACAGAAACAACAACCACAGACGCAACTCCTCCCACTCTTGTTTCCGTAACGCCGTCTTCGGGAACGACTGTTTCGTCGGTGAGCCAGATAACCGTCACTTTAAGCGACGCTTCCGGAGTGAACGCTTCCGCCACGACAATTTCCCTCCAGTTTGGCACAACGACTTTTTCCGACGGCAACGGCGCGACTCAGAGCCCGACTTCGGGCTCAGGCACTTCCCAGACATTCACTTTGACGCTCTCTACGGCGATGACGGCGGAAGGTTCCTACACGATAAAAATCGTAGCCACAGATAAATACAATAATCCGGCAACTTACACTGTTACTTTTAATATATCATCAACAGTCTCTTCAGCCGGAGACTTTGCAGATACGGTCTTTGCCCGTCCACAGCCGTCAACAAGCGGTTCTATAACTTTTCTCGCCGACCAGAGCGATAGTTTCTTTTCCGGCACGCCAAATATAAGCGTCTGCGTTTATACGATTTTCGGAGAGAAAGTTTACGAAAACACTTCAACGGGGAAAGCATACACATGGCATTATTCGAACCTCGGACTTGCTCCGGGTGTTTATATCTACCGTCTTAAAGTGTGGAACGGGTCGACTTCCTACGAGGTAGTTAAAAAAGCGGTGATTTATAAATGAAAAAGAAAGAGATTTGGAGAATAGAGATTAGGAGATTCAGGGCAGTAAAACTGCTTGTCATTTTCTCATTGCTCTTCACTCTTCACTCTTCACTAATTGCCGGGGATGAGGGGACAACCGCGGCTCAGTTTCTGAAAATTGCGCTCAATCCCCGAATGGAGGGAATGGGCGGAACGGGCGCGGCTTTTCATGCGGACGATATTTTTTACAATCCCGCTTCCATTTCGCGGATGTCGAAAATCAGTGCCCGCGCTGGTTATGTCTCGTGGTTCGAAAGCATTTCGAAAGCGAATGTTTTCTGCGCCGTTCCTCTTGGAAGAAACGGCTGGAAATTTGCCGGAAATATTTCGTATTTTTCGGTTGCGGGGCTCAAGGAATATTCTTCTTCGGCGTCTTTGCCATCGGATTCCTCGGGAGCGTTCGACAGAAACAGCTATTCGGTTTCCGCGGCTTTTGCGCGGGATTTCGGAAAACTTTCGGTGGGACTTTCGCTCAAAGGAATCTATGAGATTTACGAAAGCGAAAACGGAAATGCGGTGGCGGTGGACGCCGGTTTTATTTTCAATCTTTTGCGGAAAATTTCGCTGGCTGCGGTTATTCAAAATGCGGGAACCAAACTTGGAATCGCTGGAGTGGATAAAAAACTTCCACAAAACACCAAATTCGGTTTTGGTTTTCAGCCCACGGAGAGGTTCAAAATCGGTTTCGACCTCGACCAGCCGAACGATTCCGAGACGCGGCAGCACTTTGGTTTTGAGACAGAGTTTGCGAAAAACTACTTTCTCCGGGCGGGATACCAGAAATTCGGGGAAGTCAGCGGTCTCACTTTCGGTTTTGGGATGGACTTCCTGACCTCTGGTTTCGCGGGCAGACCCGAGTTAATGACGGCATCTCAGCAAAAGATAATAGTTATAGATTACAGTTATCAGAGCAATTCGGAATTCGACAGTATACACAGATTTTCTATTGGAGTCAAATTCTAACAATTGTGTTCCTCTTTTCACGATGATTTTTCGCCGGCCCGCGAAAAAATGGTTGAAACGCAGATAGAATCTCGAGCTATTTGCGACGAAAATGTCCTGAACGCTATGAAAAAAATTCCGCGCCATCTTTTTGTCGACAGCCATTTCGGCGCCGCCGCTTATGGCGACTGGCCGCTTCCGATAGGGGAAGGACAGACAATTTCACAGCCGTATATTGTGGCTCTTATGACGGAACTTTTGTGCGTTGGAAGTTCCTCCAGAATTCTCGAAATAGGCACGGGTTCGGGTTATCAGGCGGCGGTTTTGGCAGAGATTGTTGAAAAAGTTTATACAATTGAAATTGTCCCTTCTCTTTCGCAAAAAGCACAGAAAACTCTGGATGGGTTAGGTTACGGAAATGTAAAATTTAAAATCGGCGACGGCTTTTTGGGATGGCCTGAATATGCTCCCTATGATGGGATTTTGGTAACCTGCGCCCCTACGGAAATTCCACAACCTCTGCTTGATCAACTTGCCGATGGCGGTCGGCTTGTAATTCCTGTCGGGGATTATTTTCAGAGATTGAAAATTGTTGAAAGGAGAAGTGGACAGATAAAGATTTTCGAGAATATTCCTGTTCGCTTTGTCCCGATGACAGGCATCTCACAGGGAAAAAACGGAAAGTAACCCCGTTGATTGTGACTTTTGTCACAACCTCTTGACATTGGCGAATGGGATTTGCATAATCTAATTATGGAACTAAATGAACTTTTAGTGTGTCTAATCAATAAAAAGATAATTTCAGGAGGGAATAATGTCTATTAACAAATTTTTAGCCGGAGTTTTGTTGGTATTTGCCGCGGATGTTTTCGCTTTTAATGTTTCAGTCACAAATATGGTTGGAATTCCCGCAGGTTCCACCAGCACTGTGAATCTGCCAAGCGTTATAAAGGCAGATTCGGGATGGGTTCCATTATTCAGAATAATAGTTTCTACTGATGCTGCAACGACTTATTATCTCACAAGAGCAACAATTACTTTAAGAAGTATAGCGAATTTTGATCCTACCGTGGATATTTCGAACTTTGCTATATTTGCTGATACAACAAATCCTTTAGGTGCTCTGCAGTGGAATGGTAGTAGTGAAAATGATACGGCAGCGACATATTCACTTACATCTTCAGGGGGTGGTGTTTGGAGTTATTTACTTACGCTTACGGATACAGATAGTAAGAAAATTCATCCAGGAGGAATAGGAAATGCTTTTTATTTC
>JAGHAK010000141.1 GCA_021161565.1 Elusimicrobiota bacterium
ATCCAATTGAACTACGAGGGCGTCAAGAAATTAAAATACAAAATTTAACGCGGTTTAGCCAGTCTCGGTTGGCTGGATTATCTGTCCAACAGATAAAAATCGATTCTTTTTCGAAGAGTAGTAAAATCAACGGGTTTCAGAAAAATATCTTCTCTGGATATTCCTTTGGCAAGCGACATCCCGTCCACCCTTTTGGGAGTTTTCCCTGAAACCAGATAGGCATTCGCTTATGCTCATGCACATCTTCCTTCGGACAGCCCCCTTTTTCCAGCCATTTTCAATTATCGTAAATTTTCCGGAAAGTTGAAACAGATTATTGACTCTGCCACAATATTTTGTAACATAAAACCGTTTGCCCCCATGGACTAACGGTTAGGTCACCACTCTTTCAAGGTGGCAGTCGCGGTTCGATTCCGCGTGGGGGCAAAATCCTGTTTACCGTCGGAAAACAGCCAATTTATGCGCGAAAATTCCGATTACCTATTCAGGCAAAAAAGTCTTTGTTCGGGATGGCGGAGGGGGTGGGATTCGAACCCACGGTCCGCCTTACGGCAGACACACGCTCTCCAGGCGTGCTCCTTTAACCACTCGGACACCCCTCCTAAAAAGTTGTAAGTGATAAGTTATAAGGATTAAGTGCAATTATTTTAAACTCCTCTGGAGCCCATTTAGCATTTTACCAATCTCATCACATAATCCTATTAATTTATTATACACAGTGTTGTTCAAATATTTCAAGTCGCAGGCAAGAAGCAAATAATACTTTGTCTCTTCCGTTGATGTGCTTTATGCCAGACCTTTAATTCTTTAAATGTCTTCACACTTAATCCTTACTACTTAATTCTTAATCCTATTTCATCAATCCTGTTTCTTTTAGAAATCGCGACGGAAAATGATAAACCCACCTTCCCCAAAGCCGCCTCGAAAGAGCGGCGGTCAGATTCAGAACCTCTTTTGCCCGCGTCATTCCCACATAACAGAGCCGGCGCTCCTCTTCCATTTCGTCGACATTGGACAGGCTGTCGCTGTAAGGAAGCAGACCTTCTTCCAGACCTGTTATGAAAACAACCGGAAATTCCAGCCCTTTGCACAGGTGAAGAGTCATCAGACTCACGCCGCGTTCGTCCACATTCGCGGCTTCCTTCTCGCTGATGAGCGAAATGTCGTAAAGAAACTCTCTCAAATTTTGTCCGTTTTCCTCATGCGAGCGCACAGCGTTCACAAATTCCTGAATATTTTCAATCCGATCTTTGCTTTCGTATGTGCCCGCATTTTCGAGAGCGGCGAGATAACCTGATTCGTCAAGAATTCTTCTTACAAACTGAGCGGCGGACGCCTTTTCAAACTCTTCTTTCCAGTTCAGAATGTTCTCAATGAAATTGGAAATTTTTTCCCGCGATTTTTTGCCGATTTTGCCGGTCTTGGAAAATTCGACAAGAGCCTCAAAGAAAGCGACGCCTCTGTCTTTAGACAACTTTTCTATCTCCTCCATCGTTTTTTTGCCGATGCCTCTCGTCGGCACATTGACAATTCTTTTCAGATGGAAACTGTCGCCAACATTAGAAGCGACATAGAGATAGGCGAGAATGTCCTTTATCTCCCTGCGCTCGTAAAAACCCGTGCCTCCGACAATCTTATACGGAATTCTGTATTTGCGGAAGGTCTCTTCGAAAATTCTCGACTGCGCGTTTGTCCTGTAAAAAACGGCGATGTCCTCATAGTTGTAACTGTAATCGACGAGAGAGAGGATTTCCAGCGCTATTCCTTCCGCTTCCGCTTTGTCCGTCCTGAAAATTCCGACTTTCACATCGTCGCCGCCGTCGCGGCGGGTCCAGAGTTTCTTTTTTCTTCGCCAGGTCGACTCATTAATCACCGCAGAGGCGGCTTCCAGAATTTTCCGTGTTGACCTGTAATTCTCCTCGAGATGAACGACATAGCAGTCAGGCCAGTCCTTTTCGAAATTTCTGATATTCGAAACATTCGCGCCGCGCCAGGAATAAATCGCCTGATCATCGTCGCCGACAACGCAGATATTTCTGTGAATGCGGGCAAGATCTTTGACGAGAACATACTGCGCGAAATTCGTATCCTGATATTCGTCGACGAGAATATACTGGAAATAATTCTGATATTTTTCGAGGGCATCGGGATGCTGTTTGAAGAAAGTGATGATATCCAGAAGCAAATCCCCGAAATCCTTCGCGTTGTTGTCCTTGAGACGGTTCTGATAAATTCTGTAAATTTCGACAAGTTCCTTCGAAATTTTAGTGTCGAAAAAAGAATAAATTGTGGCGCTTTCGGAATCGAGAAGATTACCCTTCGCAATATCGATGTAATAAAGAACGACGCGCGGCTTCAAGACATCGTCGAGTTCGAGTTCCTTCAGAATCTGCTTCATTATGTTTCGCTGGTCCACTTCGTCGAAAATAGCGAAATCCCACGCATAACCGTAATTTCTGTATTCTGTCCTCAAAAGTCTCAACGCAAAAGAATGAAATGTGGAAATCCAGACATTCAGACCGCTGGCTCCCGTAAGCCGGGCAACGCGCTCCTTCATTTCATCGGCCGCCTTGTTCGTGAAAGTCACGGCCAAAATTTTCTCGGGCTTCACGCCTTCGGTTATCAGATTCGCTATCCTGTAAGTTATGACCCTCGTTTTTCCCGTCCCCGCGCCCGCCAGAACCAAAATGGGTCCATTTTTGTGCCGAACCGCTTCTAATTGTTGCGGATTGAGTTGCCGGCGGAAAACTTCATTCATCTTTCGAGAAGAAAGACCGTCTCAGCGTATGGCGTGTGAGGAAACATATCGAAAGGCACCGCTTTTGTGACGCGGAAACCGTACTTTTCGAATTCTATGAGATTCGGAATCGCCGTTTCGATTTTGCAGGAAAAAAAAATCAGTTTTTTAATTTTCCTTTCGACAACTCGCCTTATTGCTTTTTTGCTCATTCCCGAGCGCGGAGGATCGACAAATGCAATATCGAATTCCCTTCTTTTTACAAGAGGCAGAATCTTTCTGACATCGCCGCAGAGAACTTCAGCATTTTTTATTTTGTTCAACTCGAGGTTTTTTTTCAGGATATCAACAGAGACACTATCGAGTTCGATGCTGTAAAGAAATTTCACTTCCCGCGCAATATAAACGCCTATGCCGCCCGAACCGCTGTAAAGGTCGAGAACATATTCTTTTCCCTCGGGGTTTATCATCTCTCTCGCTGCATCGTACATCCTCCGACTCATAAAAGTGTTCGGCTGAAAAAAAGACTCAGGCGAAACCAGAAAATAAATATTTCCCAGTTTCTCCGTGAGATACGGATTGCCTTTCAGGAGAAACAATTCGTCGCAGTCGGCAACATCAGAAAGACGACTATTTATTCCGTGAAAAATGCTTTTAACATAAGGGAATTCAGAGAAAACTTCAACAAATTCATCTTTTTTGTCAAAATTCCGCGATGTTATGAGAACAACCATCACCTCGCCGGTTGTTTTCGAAACCCTCACTTTCAAATGCCGCAAAAGGCCTTCATGGTTTTTGGGATTATACGGCGGAAGTTCGAAGTCGCGGGCAAATTTCCGAACTCTCTTCAAAATTTCGCCTATGCGTTCATCAAAAAGAAAACATCTTGTGAGATTTTCTATTCTGTGGAATGACCCTTTGTAGTGCTGCCCAAGCAGGGGCGCGGCCGAATCGCCGCCGAAAGTGAACTCCATTTTGTTTCTGTAAAAATGTTTGTCATCGGCAGGAACGATTTCCGAAATTTCGGCGTCTTTGAAAACGCGCAGATAAGTTTTTATCTTTTCATTTTTTCTGATCAACTGTTCCTTATATGGAACATCCATCCATGAACAGCCTCCGCATCGTCGGAAGTGAGGGCAAAGCGCAACTCCTTTTTCATTTCGATAAGAATCTTCTTCCATCTCTTTCCTCCGCGGGAGGCGAACCCGCGCATCTCATTTAATAATGCCCTCAAGGGGAATCGAACCCCTATTACCAGATTGAGAGCCTGGCGTCCTAACCGTTAGACGATGAGGGCATACCGCAATATTTCCTGTATCACTTATTCCATCGATTACCGCAGCCAAGCGGTTTATATAATCACAATCCGCCTCCCTTTTCAATGAACACTTTAAAAACCACAGACTTCAACCGCCACGAAAATAG
>JAGHAK010000094.1 GCA_021161565.1 Elusimicrobiota bacterium
GAAGGTTATGACAAAAAAATGAACGTAAAATCGAGAGCGATTATAAGAATGGGCGGGGTTAACCCCGCCCCTGCGTGCAGGGGCGGCACTGCGTGCATTTTTTGCCTAATGCAAAAAATGGGTTCAATCGGAAGGTGCGATCTGCCCGGAGGCGATTTTGAACTTCTGAAGAGAACCATAAAGGAAAAACTTTTTGTTTTGCCTGATGAGACGAAAATTTTTCCCGGGCACTTCGGAGATACGACTGTCGGCAGAGAGAAGAGGACAAACCCGTTTTTGAATGTGGACTTTCAAAGCGCAAAATGATAAAATTTCCCGAAATTGAGTGTTTTGTTAGCGGAACGCAGGGAGGGTAAAATGGCTAAGGTTTATTATGACAAGGATGCGGATTTGAAAATGCTGAAAGGCAAAACCGTAGCGATTATCGGCTATGGATCTCAGGGGCATGCTCAGGCTCTGAATCTCAGGGATTCCGGCGTCGATGTCATCGTCGCGGAAGTGCCGGGGACAGACAATTACAAAATTGCCGCCAAACACGGATTCAAACCGGTGAGCGCGGAAGAGGCTTCGAGAAAGGCGTTCTGGATACAGATGCTTGTTCCCGATGAAGTTCAGGCAAAAGTCTACAAGAGCGAAATCGAGAAAAATATGAAAAAGGGTAAAGTTCTCGGCTTTTCGCATGGGTTTAACATCCGATTCGGACAGATTGTTCCGCCGAAGGAAATAGATGTCGTTATGGTTGCGCCGAAAGGTCCGGGACATCTTGTGAGAGATGTTTTTGCCGCTGGCGGCGGAGTTCCGAATCTTATAGCCGTCGAGCAGGATGCCTCGAAAAAGGCGAAAAAATACGCTCTCGCTTACTCCAAAGGAATCGGGGGCACGCGGGCTGGGGTTATCGAGACGAGTTTTTGCGAAGAAACTGAAACTGACCTCTTTGGCGAACAGGTTGTTCTCTGCGGCGGAGTTGTGGAACTGATGAGGGCGGGGTTCGAAACGCTTGTCGAGGCAGGTTATCAGCCGGAAATCGCCTATTTCGAATGTCTTCACGAACTGAAACTTATCGTTGACCTCGTCTACAAAAGCGGAATCGCGTGGATGAACTATTCCATTTCCGACACCGCCGAATATGGAGAGTATTCGAGGGGCAAAAGGATAATAACCGAGGATACCCGAAAAGAAATGAAAAAGATTCTGAAGGAAATCGTTTCGGGAGAATTTGCCAAAGAATGGCTTCTCGAAAACAGAGTCGGACGTCCAGTTTTCAATCAGGCGCGCAAAAATTGCGTCAATCATCCTGTCGAGAAAGTTGGCGCGCGTCTCAGAAAGATGATGTCCTGGCTGAAGAAATAAGTCGAGCGAATAAAAATAGAGAAAAGTGAAAAAGTAGCGGGCGATGTAAATCGCCAGAAAATAGAAAGTTAAATGCGGGTTTCAAGAGAAATTTTACCTGTGCTGTTACCGGTAGCGGCGATATTTCTTGCCTCGGCAATTCCGATGTATTTCAAGCCGCCAAAAAGTTTTTTTCTGTCATGGAATTTCTGGCTTGGCGGGATTTCGTTTCTTGTCTGCTTATGGCTTTTCGTTTTTTTCCGCGACCCGCATATTGAAATTTCTCCCTCAGCGGATATTCTCCTTTCGCCTGCTTCAGGGAGAATTCTTTCTGTCGACGAGGTGAATGGAAATGTCTGCGTGCGCATTTTTATGAGCATATTCGATTACCACATCCAAAGGTCGCCCTGCGACGGGACTGTCGTCCGCACGGAGTATCGCGAAGGTTCGTTTAGAAACGCTTCCTCTCCGCTGGCGCATAAGGAAAACGAGCAAAATTCGATAATGATAAAAACCGCCTTCGGCGAAGTTGTTGTAACGCAGATTGCTGGTGCGATTGCCAGAAGAATTCTGTGCTGGAAAAAACCGGGCGACAGCGTGAAGCAGGGAGAGAAAATCGGGATGATTAAATTCGGTTCGCAGGTGGACTGCACTTTTCCGTCGAAAATTTTTTCTGCCTGTGTTGCCCGCGGTGAAAGGGTGAAATGCGCTCGCACGCCGATTGCGAGGAGAAAATGAAACTGAAAAAGGGAATTTATATTCCGAGCATTTTCACATCTATGAATCTCGCTGCCGGTTTCCTTTCGATTGTATATTCTCTGCGGGGGAATTTTACGACCGCCTCATGGATGATTATGGTTGGCTGGTTGATGGATATTGTCGATGGGCGGCTGGCAAGATTTACCAATACCCAGAGCGCGTTTGGAATTGAGTTCGACAGTCTTGCCGATATGACGACATTTGGAATAGCGCCAATGGTTTTGCTGTGGCTTTTCTATTTCAAAAATTATCCGCTCGGGTGGGTTGCCTGTTTTATCTATGTTCTCGCTTCCGCTCTGCGTCTGGCACGATACAACGCGAAAGCGCACGAGGAATCTGAGCGCGCTCCTTTTTTCGAAGGGCTTCCCATTCCTGCGGCTGCCGGCCTCTGGGCCGTGTTTGTTCTTCTTATGAGAATCGCTCTCGGATACAGCGAGAGAAAGAGCATGGTTTTCGTCATAAAAAAAATGCCGTTTTTCGCGCACATTTTGCCAATACTGATGTTGATTGTTTCGGCGCTGATGCTTTCCCGTCTCAAATACTCCAATTTCAGCAGATTTAAAATGACAGGTCTTATTCCTTTCAGAATTTTTATTATGGTGGTTATCGGGATAGTGTTGATTGTGATTTATCCCGAAAGTTCCATTTTCCTGATTCTTCTGATTTATGTTCTCTCCGGAATCATTGACTTATTGGTGAGAATGGCTAAAATAAGAGCAAAAAAAGCCGGAGCGAGAAATGAGTGAAAGAGTAGAAATTTTCGACACGACCCTGCGCGACGGAGAGCAATCTCCGGGCGCGTCTCTGACGAGTGAGCAGAAAGTTATCATAGCAAGACAATTGGATGTTCTCGGAGTGGATATCATTGAAGCGGGTTTTCCTGTTTCCTCGCAGGAAGATTTCAGAAGCGTCAGGGCTGTGGCCGAAAGCGTCAAAAGAGCGACGGTCTGTGGTCTTGCCCGCGCGCTTGAAAAGGACATAACAGCGGCGGGAAAGGCTTTGAAAAGGGCGTCTCGCAAAAGAATACACACATTTATCGCGACTTCTCCCGTTCATATGAAGTACAAATTGAGAATGAGCAGGGAAGAGGTTCTCGCAAACGCTGTAAGAGCCGTGAAACTCGCGGGAAAATACTGCGGCGAAGTGGAATTTTCCTGCGAAGACGCATCGCGCAGCGAGAGAAAATTTCTTGTGAAAATTATTGAAGAAGTGATAAAAGCGGGGGCGAAAATCATAAACATACCTGATACCGTTGGCTATTCCTATCCTTCGGAAATGGAAGACCTTGTCAGGTTCCTCATAGAAAATGTTCGCGGCAGTGAAAAGGTTATTTTTTCCGTTCACTGCCACAACGACCTCGGGCTTGCCACAGCAAATTCTATTTCTTCCGTTCTTGCCGGAGCAAGGCAGGTCGAATGCACGATAAACGGAATTGGCGAAAGAGCGGGCAACGCCGCGATGGAGGAAATTGTTATGGCTTTGAAAGTGAGATTCCCGCAGTTTAAGACGGGGATAAACACGAAGCAGATTTTCAGAACTTCGCGTCTTGTTTCGAATCTCACAGGCGTTTTTGTCCAGCAGAATAAAGCGATTGTCGGGAAAAACGCTTTTGCCCATGAGTCAGGAATACATCAGGACGGCGTGATAAAAAAGGCACAGACCTATGAGATAATAAAGCCGCAGGATGTTGGAATCTCAGGAAGCACTCTTGTGCTCGGGAAACATTCGGGCAGAGCTGCGCTTCTGAAAAGGGCGCGCGATCTGGGATTTAAACTTTCCCAGCGTCAGCTGAACAAAGTTTTCGCTGAATTCAAACGGCTTGCCGACAAGAAGAAAAATGTTTATGACGACGATATTGTCGCTCTGCTCGAAAAAGATTTTGGCGGCAGGTCTTCGGGATACGAACTTGAATCGTTTGAGGTGGTTACGGGAAAACTCAATCCCATCGCTCTTGTAAAATTGAAAAAGGCCGGCAAAATTTTTACTGGGACCGCCACAGGCGATGGCCCTGTCGACAGTGCCCTGAAAGCGATTGATTCCATAAGCGGAAAGTCAGGAAAACTGCTTGACTATTTTGTCAACGCCATAACAAAGGGGAAAGACGCTCAGGGCGAGGTGCGGTTGACTGTTCAGTTTAACGGTGAAAAGGTGTCGGGAATTTCGTCTTCCACAGATATCATTGAAGCGTCCATTCTCGCGTATATTTCCGCTCTTAATAAAGTAGTCGGCGCAGGCAGGAAGAAAAAATGAATTATATTGAGAATATTCTCGCTTCGGCAAGCGGGTTGCGAAGCGTACGCGCAGGAAGCTTTGTCGAGGCGAAGTGCGATGTTATTCTTATGAACGACATCACAGGACCTCTCGCTGTAAAACAGTTTCTTTCAGCAGGACGAAAGATAAAAAATCCGAAAAGTGTCGTTATTGTCTGCGACCATTTCACACCAAATAAGGATATAAAATCCGCCGAAAATGTTAAGTTTTTAAGGGATTTTGCGAAAAAATATAAAGTGAATTTTTATGAATCGCCCACAGGGGTGGAACATGTTGTTCTGCCGGAGAAAGGCATTGTCACAAGCGGCGATGTCGTAATCGGCGCGGATTCGCACACCTGCACTTATGGGGCGATTGGCGCGTTTGCCACAGGAGTCGGTTCGACTGACGTCACTTATGCGATGCTTACAGGAAAAATCTGGTTTAAGATCCCCGAGGTTTTCGAGTTTGAATATGACGGAAAAAGAGGAAAATTTGTAACAGGGAAAGATTTGATACTTTACACAATCGGCAAAATTGGCGTAAACGGCGCAAATTATATGGCTATGAAATTTTCGGGGAGCGTCATTTCGCAACTTCCGATGGATGAAAGATTCACGATGTGCAATATGGCTATTGAAGCGGGAGGCAAGGCGGGTTTTGTTGTTCCCGACGAGAAAACAAGAAAATACATAGAAGGAAGAGGAAAACGAAAGTCCCGTTTTTTCAAAGACGGCGAGTCGTTTAAAAAAATGAAGATAAATGTGACAGGGCTTGACCCTGTTGTTGCGGTTCCTCACAGACCAGATAAAATCAGGCGTGCGCGAGATATGAATAGGGTGAAAATCGACCAGGCGGTTATCGGTTCCTGCACAAACGGCAGGATTTCCGACTTCGCTCAGGCTGCGAAAATTTTGAAGGGCAGCAAAGTAAAAAGGGGAATCCGCGCAATAATTTTGCCTGGAAGTCAGAAAGTTTATCAGCAGGCTCTTGAAAAGGGTTATATAGAAATTTTTCTGAAATCCGGATGTATAATCGCGCCTGCCACCTGCGGGCCCTGTCTTGGCGGGCATATGGGAGTTCTGGCAAACGAGGAGGTTGCCGTTTCAACGACGAACAGAAATTTTGTTGGCAGAATGGGAGCAACGGGCTCCAGAGTTTATCTCGCCTCTCCTTATGTTGCCGCGGCTTCTGCTGTGGCTGGAAGGATAATATCTCCTGAACAATTATGAGGAAGGTAAAAGGGAAACGGGAGATGGGAGATGGAAAAAGCGCATAAGAAATTGGAAGTATGGAAAGAAGCGATTAATTTTGTAAAAATGATTTATCTTGAAACACAAAATTTGCCAAGAGAAGAACGCCTTGGACTAATGAGTCAAATGAGACGGTCGGCGGTATCAATACCGTCAAATATTGCTGAAGGTGCTGCTCGGCGGGGATTGAAAGAAGCGATTCGGTTTTTTACTGTAGCGAGAGGTTCCATCAGTGAACTTGATACTCAGTTAACACTCTGTCTTGAACTTAAATTTTTAGAACCGTCTATCGTCTTACGTCTTACTTCTACCCTTGAAAAGGTAGATTCGTTATTAAGCGGCTTGATAAGATATAGAAGAAAACAAAAAATGCAAGTTAAGGCATATAAATGAAAAACAAAATAAAGGGAAAAACTTATGTTGTCGGCGATTCGATAGATACTGATGTGATAATTCCTGCAAGATATCTTACAACGGACAAACCCGCTGAACTTGCTGCGCACTGCATGGAGGATCTTGACAGGGACTTCCGCAAAAAAATAAAAAAGGGCGATATCATTGTTGCAGGCGAAAATTTTGGCTGCGGCTCTTCCAGAGAACACGCTCCGATTGCGATTAAAGCCAGCGGAATTTCGGCAGTGGTGGCAAAATCATTTGCGAGAATTTTTTTCAGGAATGCGATAAACATAGGGCTTCCCGTTTTTGTAAGCGAAGCGAGAAATGGAACGAAAACGGGAGATTTAATTGAAATAAATGTATCCGCTGGAGAAATAAAAAATCTGTCAGGGAAAAAAACATATAAAACGCAGCCGTTTCCTGCATTCTTGAAAAAAATTATTTCAGCCGGCGGTCTTTTGAAGTCGCTGAAAAAATGAAGAAAATTTGGATTGCGGTTACAGGTGATATTGTTGCCTCGCGGCATATTCCCCATAGAGATAGATTCCAGCGGAAACTTTTTGAAGTAATAAAACGGATTAATGCGTTATTCAAAAAAAATATCGAAGTAAAGTTCAGTGTTACTATAGGCGACGAATTTCAGGGCGTTGCCAGTTCACTTGAAGCAAGTTATGAAATTGTGAAAGAGTTTCAACGGTATTTTTATCCCGTGAAAATTTCTTTTGGCGTGGGCGCGGGTGGAATTTCCACATCTATAAGAAAAAAAACATCCGAAATGGATGGCAAATGCTTCGTTCTTTCGCGAGCAGCGCTTGAAGAAGCAAAACAATTGAAACAAAGTGCGGTTTATATCACGGGAAAAAAAGACAGAGATATCGCTGTCAATACCATTATTTCACTTATTGA
>JAGHAK010000153.1 GCA_021161565.1 Elusimicrobiota bacterium
GAAAATAAAAAATGAAAGATATTGCAAAAAGGGCGGGGTTAACCCCGCCCCTGCGTGCAGGGGCGGCACTGCGTGCATTTTTTGCTTAATGCAAAAAATGGGTTTAACAACGCACTCTTATAATCACAATATCTCGTAAACCTGCTGCATATTATTAAAGGGAATCCAAAGGTGCGAATAAAATTATTTCAAAAACTGTTTAATTTTTTTTGTGAGAAAACTAATGGCAGATTTTTTCGGAAGTGTTTTTTTTATTTTGCCTTTTTCAAAATAGACGACCTTCTTCCCGGAAAAGGCGATGCCAATGTCTGCGTTTTTCGCCTCGCCAGGGCCGTTCACCTCGCATCCCATAACCGCGACATCGAGCGTTCTTGAACAGGGAAAAGACGAATCAGGAAAATGCGATTTTATTTTCATCAGAATTTTTTCCAAATCAACCTTGCATCTGCCGCAGGTGGGGCAGGCGATAAAATTGATTTTGCTTTTATAATCGGTGTTTGCGGATAATATTGAATATGCCACTTTAACTTCATAAACAGGGTCCGAAACAAGCGAAACTCTGATTGTGTCTCCTATCCCTTCCCTTAAAAGTTGCCCGAGGGCGCTTCCGCTTTTCACTATTCCGTCTTCAGGCAGGCCCGTGGCGGTGACGCCTATGTGAATGGGATAGCGAAATTTCGCGAGGAGATGATTTGCTTCTATGGTCGTCGGAACATCTTCCGCCTTCGCGGAAACGACAATTTCGCTGAAACCGCTTTTTTCCAGAATCGCGACTTCTTTCGCCACAGCATTGAAAAGTTTTCTCGCCCTGATTTTTGTAGAATCGCTCTTCTTTATTTCCTTCACCGAACCGATATTCGCGCCCACCCTTATCGGGATTTTGTGGTCATTACAGATTTTCGCAACTTCCCTCACCTTCCAAGATGCGCCGATGTTTGAAGGATTTATTCTTATTTTGTCGGCGCCTTCATCGACCGCCTTCAAAGCGAGACGCCAGTCAAAATGAATGTCGGCAATCAGAGGAATTTTTATTTTCCTTTTTATTTTCGAAATAAAACCGGCTTCATATTCGTCCGGAACAGCGATGCGAACCATCCTGCATCCGGCATCCTCCATTTTTTTAATCCAGTTAACCGTTTTAACGGACGAGGGTTTCGTTTTCACCATTCCCTGAACGGCGGGCGGACTTTTCCCGCCTAGCGTGACATTCCCGACTCTCACAATTTTTTTATTCACTTTTTCTGCTCCAGATTTCAGCAAGAAAACTCGCAGTTATCACGCACCATGTCGCGAAAAGCGCGCAGACAAGAGCGGTTTGAGAAGAGAAAAATTTTAAGGAAAGAACCGCGCCCATTCCGGCATTCTGCATTCCCACTTCAAACGAAAGAGTCCTGCGCCTTTTTTTGTCAAATCCGTAAAGCCCACCGAAAAAATAGCCAGAAAGAAGCCCCGTGAGATTGAGTATAAAAACCGCCAGAAAAATTATAGCGGAAACCTCAATGATTTTTTTCTGATTCAGCGCGACAATCAGACCGCAGATATAGGCGATAAAAAGAGTCGAAAACGCCGGAAAAAATTCCTTTATTTTTTCGACGGTTCTTCTGAAAAAATGCTTTAGCAGAAAACCGATAAAAAGAGGAAGAATAACCATCTGAAAAATGCTAATCATCATTGCGAGGAATTTCACTTTGACGATTTTGTGAATGAGAACATACACAAAAAACGGCGTGAGAACCGGAGACAGAAAAGTTGAAGTCGTTGTGAGGGCTATCGAATACGCTACATCCGCTTTTGCCACATAGGAAATAACATTGCTTGCCATCGCGCCGGGAACCGCGCCAGCCATCACAAGACCGACAAGAAGAGGCACCGGAAGATTAAGCGCTTTGCCTATGAGGAAACCCGCTAACGGCATAACGCCGAACTGAGTGAGGGTTCCCAGAAGAACAAGATGCGGTTTTCTCAAAACTGGGAGAAAGTCGTCGAAATTCAGAACCGCCCCAATTCCGAGCATTGTCAGAGAAAAAGCCCAGGTTGTGTACGGTTTCAGAGGATAATAAATCTGCGGTCTGAAAAATCCGATTATGCCGGCGATGACAACCCAAACGGGCATAAGCCGGGTAAACCAGTCAAAAAAATCCGCTTTTGATTTCATCGGCAATATTCTGACAGAAAGGCGACAATAAGCGGCGGGCGATTACTTTTCTTGCAAAACTGCCTGAGCAGCGGCAAGGCGCGCGAGTGGGACTCTATAAGGCGAACAGGAGACATAATCCATTCCTATTCTATGGCAGAATTTAACGGAGTCTGGGTCGCCACCGTGCTCGCCGCAGATTCCCACTTCAAGTTTCGCGTTCGCCTTCTTACCGAGGTCAACAGCGATTTTCATCAGTTTGCCGACGCCTTCCTGGTCGAGAGAGGCAAACGGGTCTTTTTTGTAGATTTTCTTTTCGACATAACCGACAAGAAATTTTCCCGCATCATCCCTCGAAAAGCCGCAGGTCATCTGGGTCAGATCGTTTGTCCCGAAAGAGAAAAACTCCGCCTCTTTCGCGATTTCATCGGCTGTAAGAGCCGCGCGGGGAACCTCTATCATCGTCCCTATCATATATTTGAGTTCGACTTTTTCCCTGTCTATAATTTCTTTGGCAGCGGCTTCAATTATGCCTCTCTGGTTTACATATTCCTTAACATGTCCGACGAGCGGAACCATAACCTCGGGAATAACATCGATGCCTTTTTTCTTCACATTGCAGGCGGCTTCGAAAATCGCCCGTGCCTGCATTTCGGTGATTTCGGGATACGAAATTCCGAGACGGCATCCGCGATGCCCCATCATCGGATTCAATTCTTTGAGAGAGGCGACTTTCGCCTTGAGTTTTCCAGCGTCGATTCCCATATCCTTCGCAAGTTCCTCTATCTCCTTATCCGTGTGAGGCAGAAATTCGTGAAGAGGCGGGTCGAGCAGACGGATTATCACGGGAAGACCGTTCATTACTTCGAAAATCCCCTCAAAATCCGACCTCTGCATCGGCAGAAGTTTCGCAAGCGCCTTTTTTCTCTGTTCGACGGAATCGGAAACAATCATTTCCCGCACCGCCGAAATTCTGTCGCCGCCGAAAAACATATGCTCTGTCCGGCACAGACCAATTCCTTCTGCGCCGAAAGCGCGCGCCACAGAAGAATCCCTCGGTGTGTCGGCATTCGTTCTCACGCCGAGTTTTCGCACGCCATCCGCCCATTCGAGAATTTCCGAAAACATCTTCGCGTTCGGCGCGGAATCCGCTTTCAGCGTTTTCTCGACGAAAACCTGAACCACTTCCGACGGCTTCACGACGATTTGACCATCGTATATTTCGCCTGTGGTTCCGTCAATCGAAATGAAATCGCCTTCTTTTATCGTTTTTCCTTTTACCTTCATCTGCCTGTCTTTGTATGAAATATCCAATTCGCCGCAGCCGGCGACGCAGGGCTTTCCCATTCCTCTCGCCACAACAGCGGCATGGGAAGTCATCCCACCCCGCGCGGTCAGAATTCCCTGAGCGATGTTCATCCCGCCAATGTCTTCAGGAGATGTCTCTATTCTAACAAGCACCGACTTGGGATACTTGCCGGCGTCATCGGCAAAAAAGACAACCTGACCGGTCGCCGCTCCAGGCGAAGCATTGAGTCCCTTGGCAAGAAACCTGTCTTCGCTTTTTGCCTTTTTGATGTCGTTGGCGTCAAAAATCGGAGCGAGAAACTGCGTAAGCCCGTAGGGGTCTATCCTCTTTATCGCTTCATCCTTCGTGATGAGCCCTTCCTGAACCATCTCATAGGCAATTCGGACGGAAGCGAAACCCGTCCTTTTTCCTGTTCTTGTCTGCAGGAGAAAAAGCCGTTTTTTCTGAATCGTGAATTCCATATCCTGCATGTCCCTGTAATGTTTTTCAAGCGTTTGATAAACGTCTACAAGTTCATTGTATACCTCGGGAAACGCCTCCTCGAGCGAAATCTGCGAAGGATCGGTTTTCGACGCTTTGTTTATCGGCTGGGGCGTTCTGATTCCCGCCACGACATCCTCGCCCTGAGCGTTTGTGAGATATTCGCCGAAAAACTTCTTTTCGCCGGTTGCAGGGTCCCTTGTAAAAGCGACCCCTGTGGCCGAATCATCCCCCATATTTCCGTAAACCATAGCCTGAACATTGACGGCGGTTCCCCAGTCGTCGGGAATTCCGTTTATCTGCCTGTATTTAATCGCTCTTTCGTTGTTCCACGAATCAAAAACCGCTTTTATCGCATCTTCAAGCTGAACTTTGGGATCGGTTGGAAAATCCCTTCCTGTTTTTTCCTTGACGAGTTTTTTGAATTCGACGACAAGTTCTTTCATATCTTCAACGGCGAACTCCGTATCATCAGTTATTCCCTTCTCTTTCTTTTTTCTGTCTATAATAATCTCAAACGGGTCTTCCTCTTCCTTCGAAGGACGCACATTCAAAACAACATCGCCGAACATCTGTATGAATCTGCGGTAGCAGTCCCACGCAAACCTCTCGTTGCCGCTCATTTCGGCAAGTCCTTTTACTGTTTCGTCGTTTAAGCCGAGATTCAGAACCGTGTCCATCATTCCCGGCATAGAGACCCTCGCGCCTGACCTTACCGACACAAGCAGCGGTTTTTTCGCATCTCCCAATTTCAGCCCGAGTTCGCGCTCGACCATTTCGAGATTTTTGAAAACTTCGTCCATCAGTCCCGCCGGCATCTTTTTGTCGTTTTCGTAAAATTCGAGGCAGGTCTGAGCCGTTATTGTAAATCCTGGGGGAACCGGAATCCCGATTCTTGCCATCTCGGCGAGATTTGCGCCCTTGCCTCCGAGTTCGTTCTTCATTCCGGCATTGCCTTCTGCCGCCGTCCCGATAAAGTGAAAAACCCGTTTCATAATGCCTCCCGTTTAAAAATCAATTTCGAATTTTTTACCAAATGTGCCGAAACTTTGCAAACCGAAAAACATTCTTTTTCGCAATTTCGACATCCTTCTTTATTCTTTTTATTAAACCGCCTCTTGTTTTATATTTTTTCGCTTTTCTTATAAATTCGAGGAAAAAAACTTTGAATTTTCGGCAATTCAGAACTTTCTTTGGAAAGGGCTCCAGCGCATAAAATTCGAAAACTCTTTTCAGCCCGAAAGTCGGCGATTGTCCGACATTGGCTACGGCGTAAAACTCGCCAGCCGAGCAGAAAACGCGCGTCAGAAATACTCCCTCTGGATAAATCCTGTTTTTTTTTCTTAAAAGATTTATTGTCGGAAAACCAAGAGTTCCTGAAATTCCCCGCCCTTTTACTTTCTCACCTGAAACCGAATAAAACCTGCCGAGAAGTTTTCCCGCGGTTTCAACATCGCCTCTCAAAAGAAATTTCTTTATTCGACTTGTTGAAATTTTCCGCCCGCCGAACAATTCTTCCCCTACAACTTGCAAATTTATTCCTTCCCTGCGGCAGAGGTTTCTGAGGAGGCGGACATCTCCGCGGGCTTCCCTGCCGAATCGGAAATCCTCGCCGACGACTATTCTATACACTCTGTATTTTTTCACGAGGAAATCGGTGAAAAATTTTTCCGCGGGAACATTTTTGAATTTCTCAAACGGAAGAGCGGCGACCTCCGCCTCGCCGAGAGACAAAATCAGTTTTTTCCTCTCTGCCAGGTCCGTTAAAACGCCGAAACCTTTCCGCGGATTCCTGAAAAAGAGAAAAACGATTTTTTTCCCGGCGCTTCGGAAAAATTTCCGCAAAACCTTCCTGTGCCCGAGGTGGACGCCGTCGTAAACTCCTATTGTGACGGAAACAGTCATAGCGAACAGTGAATAGTGAATGGTAAATAGCGATTAAGCGCAGGGGTCATTTTTTGTTGACAAATTTCAGAAAATCTTTTCGAATTTTCTCTTTCACCCTGTAAAAATCGCCGTCCAGAGTCGCGCCGCAGGCGAGGCGATGACCTCCGCCGCCGAGTTTTTTGGCGAAAGGCAGAATATCACGACTCAGCGACCTGAAATTTATGTGGACCTTCCCATTTTCGTATTCCCTCAGATAACAGGCGACCTCGACGCCAGCAATGTCGCGAGCAAAATTTATAAAGTCCTTCGAATCCTCGTAATCAGCCCCCGCGGAGAGAAACATTTTCCTGTCTGTAAACATAAAAGCGGTGGAACCGCCGATAATTTCTATAGTGCCGAGAGTCGCAGCGAGAAGTTTTATCCTTTCTATTTTCTGACTGCCATAGATTTCGGAATAAATGCGCCAGGGCTGAACGCCCCTCCCCATAAGTTCGGCGGCTATCCGGAAGGCATCCTCCGTGGCGTTCTTCTGCGAAAACAGACCTGTGTCCGTGACAATTCCCGTAAAAATGGCGGCAGCCTCGTTTTTCAGAATGGGAAGCCCCTGAACCTCGAAAAAATGATAAATAATCTCCGCTGTGGAAGAAACTTTGTCGTCGACAAGGTTGAACTCGGCGTATTTTCTGTTATCGGGATGGTGGTCTATGTTGACGGTTACAATCTCCGGCATATCGTCGAATTTGTAGCCTGACCTTTCGGGAAGAAAGCACTCTATAAAAATTATGGCGTCTTTGCTGGCGAAATTTATCTGCCCTTCTCTGTTTATCCTTGCGCCCAAAAAGGAGAAGACTGCGGGAATTTTCCCCTTTTGATAAATCGTCACCCTTCGCCCGAGGCGGCGCAGAAAAGAGGCGAGAGAAACCGCCGAGCCGAGGGAGTCCCCGTCGGGATTTTCGTGTCCGACAATAACGATATTTTTCCGTTTCAGAAGTTCGGAAATTATTTCCCTTATTTCTTCAGTCATTTACTTCAACAATGGAAAGCCAATTCGCGAAAAAGAAACCGACCGTCACGACCAGACTTATTATGAGAATCGACCAGCCAACGGGAACAAGCGTGATTGCCCATGCGCACAAACCCAAAAAGAAATTTCCCGCAAAAACCAGCGAAAGAATTTTTTTCTTGGAAAATCCCATATTCTGCATTCTCAAAGCAAAATGGTCGCGGGAACCGAGAAAAGGGGAAAGCCCCCTTTTTATTCTGTGCACCATAACAAAAAGCATATCAAACAAAGGAATCGCCAAAATCAAAACCGGCGCGAACAGACCGACAGGATGATTTTTCGAATACTGAACGCCGAGAGAAACCGCCGCCATCAAATACCCGCTTGTAAGAGACCCCGCATCGCCCATAAAAATTTTAGCGGGCGGGCGGTTGTAAAAGAAGAAACCCAAAGCGCCGCCGAGAATGGCGAGAGACGCGAAATTCACATAAATCTCCTCTGTGGGAGCCGAAATCGCGAAAAAGAAAAGAGCGCTCGTTATGATAACTGTCGAACTCAACCCATCCATAACATCTATGATGTTGAATCCGTTTGTCACGGCGAGAATCCAGAAAACCGTCAGAAAATAGTTGACCGCCTGAATTTCGACAATCTCGATTCTAATTCCAAATCTAAAAAGAACCGAAGCCGCCACAATCTGAACGGCAAATTTGATTTTGTAATTCAACTCGTAAATGTCATCAGCCAGACCGAGCAGAAAAATTATCGAAGTCCCGATGAAAATCCCCCGGAGCCGATGGAGAGTTCCTGTCGGGAAATGGGTCATAAAACGAAGGAGCAGAAGCGCTATCATAAAGGCGGCGAAAATGGCGACGCCGCCGAGGTAGGGAATGGCAAATCTGTGGGTCTTTACGGGCGTGTGCGGAACATCGAGTATATTGTACTTTTTCGCCAAAGCGCCGAATGCGGGAGTCAGCATTATCGCCAGCAGAAACGAAACCGAAAAAACAAAAATATAATAGCCCATTTTTGTCAAACCACGGGAAATATTATATTATGTTATTTAATCTGTGGCAAGGGTTCTGTTTGGAAATGCGCATTTTCGGATTAAAATTATATTGCAGGAGCAAATCGCCCAGAAGAAATATATAAGAAATGAGAAAATTACAATACTTCTTTGCGGCTATTTTCGCCTTTTTGCTCGTTGCAGAAAGGACATTCGCTGAAAATCTGCCTTTCGATATGGATCTGTGGAAACAGATGAGGCAGGAGAAAGAGGAGAACAAATTCGAGGAACGGGTCATTGAAAAAAGCGAAGAGGAACAAAAAGGCGAAAAACAGGGAAAAGCCGAAAAAAAAGCCGCGCCGAAAAAACCCCAAAAAATAGCGATTGAACTTCCCGCGGAATCCCGCTTGAGCGTGTCGGGAAGAAAAATAATCGATATGAAATTCGGCAAGGTTTTCTACGCCGAAAGCGACCCTAAAAAAAGAACCATCAGCGCCGGAGGGATTGACGGTCTCAATATGGACCAGCAACTTCAGATAAAAATAAAAGGACGCGTCGGGGAAAAAATCGATGTCAACATAGATTACGACGACAAACAGCCGGATTTGAACAGAAGAAAAATATCTATTGTCTATCATGGAAACCCGTCCGAATTCATACAAAACATCCAGTTCGGCGATATAAAACTTTCCCTTCCCGGAACGGAATTTGTCGGATACTCCGGAAAAGCGGGGCTCAACAAAAACCTGTTTGGATTTATGGGCACTGCCAAATACAAGAAACTGAATTTTTACTTTGTCGGGTCGCAGACAAAAGGGAAAAGCGAAATAAAAAAATTCACGGGTTCCACAAGTTTCGTAAAACATGAAATTCCCGACGCATCCTACCAGAGCCGGAAATACTACAAAATTTATTTCTCAACCGCGCAAATTCCGATTGTCAAAGGTTCGGAAAAAATATATCTCGATGACAAAATCGGGACAAACAACGAAACAGGCATCACTCAGGAAATGAATGTTGTTTACTGGTCGAGCACCAATACCGTACACGGAAATTTCGACCTGCTGAAACCGGGGATAGATTATGTAATCGACTATTCCGCGGGAATAATCACTTTCTACAAACCAATTCAGAAAAATTATGACATTGCCGTCGACTGGCAGGGAGCCGACGGGAAAATTCTCTCCGATGTGGCGGGTTATCCTGTGTTGATTAAGGACGAAAACGAACTTTCCTCATACGACTACGAAATAAAAAACAGATATTTTCTTGGCGACACGAATATAATAAGAGACCCTCAGGGAGAAAAATTCGTTGTAAAAATTCTCGACAACTCAAACAGCGAAACCGACTCTTCAGGGAAAAAATACATCGATTATCTCGATTATGATGTCGATTACGAACTTGGAATAATAGAGTTCAACGACGCGTTTCCTTTCGAGAAACTTGGAAACATTCTCGGCGAGAATTATTCCGACACCTACGATTCCGACAACAGAGGGCAGAAACAACATTTCTCCATTTATGTCGAATACCGCGTGAAACTAAATACCTATCTTTTAAGGCCAAACATCGTGAAAGATTCCGAAAGAATCGTTCTCGACGGGACAGTCCTCGCCAGAGACACCGATTACATCATCGATTATTATTCCGGATGGATCACATTCCTCAACACCGACAAAATAAAAGACGATTCCACACTGGAAGCGACTTACGAATATTATCCGTTCATCGGCGGGCAGGAACAGACGCTTGTCGGCTCACGCCTTGAATTCAGGCCCTCGGGAAATTTTTTTCTCGGCGGAACGATGCTTTATAATTTTTCCCCGTCTGTTGGCAAAATTCCGAATATCTACCAGACATCGCCTTCCACTCTTCTTCTCGACGCCAACACGAAACTCACAATAAATCCCAAAAAATACTTTCCTTTCAGAATAAGCGTTTCGGGGGAAGTGGCTTCATCCGACAACAATCCCAACCGCGCGGGAAAAGCGATAATAGAGAATATGGAAGGAATAAAACTCAAAGACGGTTATTCGACTTATGAGGAAAACTGGCAGCCGGCGGCTATACAGAACCAGAAAGACAGGGGAACTTTAAACTGGATTGAAGAAGAAAACATAAAGAAAATCGACATCAACAGTTCCTATTACAACGACTACGACGAAACAACCGCTCTCGATTTGAATTACTCCGATATGAAATCCACGGCGAGCGAAGTGTCCATCGTTTATCCCATCTCGGCGGCGGGGGCTGATTACTCGAAAAAACAATTTCTCGAAGGGTATTTCTGGGGGGACGGCAAAGGCGAGACGCTTACGATAGAACTCGGACAGTTCAACGAAGACGCCGACGGCGACGATGTTCTTGACACAGAAGATAAAAACAATGACGGATTTCTGAACGAAGACGAAGATGTCGGAGTGCCGTTTAATCTTCCCGACGGAACGACTTTCTACTGGGGAACGGACAATGGGAAAATAGATACCGAAGACCTTGATGGCGACGGGATTCTCAAAACAGGGGAAGTCCCAATATTCAGCACATCCACAATTGTCAACTGGAGCGGCTGGCAGAAAAAAGTGTTCGATCTGCGGCCGTATATTTCCGCAAGCAAGGATTCGTGGCGGTCTGTGAAACAGATAAAGATAACTCTAAAAAAGGGAAGTTCTCCCACGGGGCAGTTAAAAATTTCAGAACTTGGCGCGGTCGGTGACAAATGGGATGAACCTTCGATTTCCGGAGGCAGTTCTGAAGACTCCTTCGAAATCAAAGCGATAAACAACGAAGACGACAGCGAATACGCCTCAGAAGCATTCCTGAACACTTCCTACTACGAAGACCTCTACAACCCCCCAGACACCGAAATCAGAGAACAGGCATTGAAAATAACATACAATCTTTCCGGGGGCGCGACCGGTTGGACATACGCGACTTATTCAAGAATGGATATTTCCATATACAAAGAAATAAATTTCTTCGCGAGAGGCGAAAACTCGGGCAATGAAATTTTCCTGAGATTCGGCACTGACGACAAAAACTACTACGAATACTCTTTTACCGACAATTTTTCCGGTTGGAAAAAATTCGCGATTTCGCTTGAAGACAACAATTACGACAAAAAACCCGACGGTTTTCAGAAAACTCTCGGGAAAGTCAGCCTAAACAATATAACGAAAATTTATATCGGCGTGAGAAGCAACCAAAATCCGGCAAGCGGAGAAATCTGGATAAACGACATCTATGTGGATAATGCGATGAAAGAAAAAGGATTTGCTATGAAAGGGACAGCGAATATTGAAATTCCTGGATGGATGAAAATAAACGGGTCAGCCAGAAAAATCGATTCTAATTTCAGAAGTCTGACTTTTGCCAGCCAAAGCGACCAGAAAATCTGGAATGCGAGCGTGAATTTCAGCAGAATCAGATGGCTTCCGCTCAGCGGGAAAATAGAAAAGTCAGTCATAAAAACTCCCCGCGAAAATGTAAATCTCTCGCAGGCGCCGATGGCACAGTATCTGAGTTTCTGGGACGAGGGAACCGTAAAGAAACTTTCATATTCAGGAAATGCCGCTCTAAAAATACGACACCTTCCGCAAATTTCCGGCGACTACACCCATTCGGTAACTTCGGCTTCCCTTCAGGGGAAAATCGACACAGCGGACACTTATCACGGGAAAGTGACATATCATCTTCCGAATCTTCTTATTCTGCCGAGAAACATTTCCTGCGATTACACGAGGGGAGAACGTCTGACCGAATATGATCTACCTGGACAATATGATGTTGAAAATCTCTCGGAAAAGTATTCCGGAACTGCGGGATTTTCTTTTTTTAGATTCCTGAACTTCAACGGAAATTACAAACTCAGCAGAGACAATTCCGGCAAAAGGATATTAAAAACGAAAAAAACGGAATTGCTTCCTCAAAAACAGAATGTTTCAACAGGAGTGAAAGGCAATCTCAAATTCCTGAAATGGCTTCAGTTCAACTTCGACTATAACGCCGCAATAGACGAAAACTACAAACAGCCTTCCTCGACGCAGGCGTGGGTATCCGAAGGCGTGAAGTTCAAGGACATAAACAGAAAAACTTCCGCCGGCGTCTCGTTTCCTTTCAGTTTTCGCAATTTGTTCAACTTCGCTGCGACGAATACACTATCATTGACCTATTCTACGAAACTGACGGACAATGACGTTTATAAAGATGTCGACAAGGATTTTTACGTGTTGAACAAATTTTTCACCCGCGACAATTCCATACAGTACAAGCCGCTCACTCCGCAAAACCCCGAAGCGGTGCACTATTCCTACGCCACGACGAAAAACAACAAAATCTCGTCTTCGTTTAAGCCGTTTTCCTTCCTGAATCTGAAAGGAATGCTTACGCCGGTTCAGACAATAGACCTTCAGATGAACCGCACTTACAACATTTCGAAAAAGGAGCAGACAGGAACTTTTTCGCAGTCGGAAACAACAACCTGGCCGGATGCCAGGATGAGGATTTCCTCTCTTGAAAAACTGCCTCTGTTCACTTCGGGTTTTCAGAATGTCAACTCGCTCGTTGAAATCCAAAAGACGAAGAAAAAACAGAAAAACATTTCGCTCAACACGACCCAAAAAAGGGGAATCACTCTCAATATGAAGTGGCGGAATCTTAATATAAACACATCCTACAAAAACTCCCTGAATCTCAACTATAATCTTCAGCAGGACATCCTTGCGGGGAAAACCCGCAGTCAGAACTGGAACCTGACCGTCAACTTTGACCCGTGGGAAAAATGGCATTCCAACATAACCTATTCGGGCGGGAAGAAACTCGGCTACGCATCCGGCGACAAACTCACCGCCGACGACAGAACGCACAAACTTCTGGGAAAACTTTCCTCCGACAGAATGCGTGTGAGAAAAAAATTCCATGTCCCATTTTCAAAAAGGGAAATTTTTATCGATCAGAATTTAAGATACAACATCGATTTTTCGGCTACCGCTAAACTCAGCCGGCTGAATGTGGACAAAAACAACTACTGGATTTACGCTTCGAATTTCTCGCTGGATTTTGACATTTCCTCGAATTTCAGATGGAAAATCGGCGGCGGCCTTTCCTACGCGGATTACACCAAAAGGAAGGAAAACAATTATTTCGCCATAAACATATCGACCCGCCTCGAAATAATTTTCTGATGTTGCGATATATCGTCAATTTCATCTATCCGCCCTTCTGCCAAGGCTGCGGGAAACTTCTGCCTCTCAGCGCGAAAAATCTTGTCTGCGAAAACTGCCTCGGCGAAATAAACAAAGAAATTCCCGGAGCCGCCGAATTTTCCGGTTACAGGCTGTTTTTCTCGGGAAAATACGACGGAATTCTGCGTGAATTAATTATAAAATTCAAATTTCGCAATTCCAAAACACTGGCAAACTTCTTCGGCAACATTATGGCTGAGAATTTCGTGAAATTCCATAAAACTTTTATGCCTGATTTGATTGTCGCCGTGCCTCTTCACAAGAAGAAGAAAGATGCGAGGGGGTTCAACCAGTCGGAACTTCTGGCAAAACGAATTTCGAAAATTCTCCGTATTCCCGTCGCAGGGGGAATTATCAAAAGAGTTAAAAACACACAGCCCCAGAAAAATCTCCCAAAAGCCGAGCGGAACGAAAACATAAAAGGAGCATTCAAAAGCAAAAAACTAAATGGAGAAAAAATTCTGATTGTGGATGACGTCCACACAACAGGGGCAACAATTTCAGAATGCGTTCGAACACTAAAAGAAAACGGCGCAGGGAAAATCGCCGCGATTGTGATTGCCAAAACCTGATATTGAAAACATCGGAAAAATAATCTATCATTAAAACTGAAAATTGATTTGGTATTTGATTTTTACCCTCGGGGTGGTAGTTCAGATTGGTTAGAACGGTCCGATAAAATCGGACAGGTCGCGGTGAAAACATGTGTTTTTCGCGACCTCTAATC